>JAGQUE010000511.1 GCA_020438665.1 Nocardioidaceae bacterium
AGAACGCCGATGCTGATGCTCAACAGCGGACGGACCAAGACCTCGCCAACAAGCAGAACCTCTTGCTCCTGCTCTCGCGGGGATACTGGTCCACCGAGTTCCTCGAGGCAATCACCGCCGCGTACTGGGAGTTCGACCGCCAGGAGGGCGACGACGCCTGGCCTGGCGCCGAGAGCGACGACGCGAAGTACGCACCTGCGCCGACCGGCACCTACCTGACCGACGGCATCCTCGCGCTTACAGCAGCACTGACCGCAAATCCGGAAGCCAGCGCGTGGGCCTTCACCGCCTTCCAGCCAGGCACAGAGACGCTCACGTACGACGACGACGAACACGCCATCGGCAAGTTCACGCACTACCTCTTCTTCGAGCACGAGTTTCCGGGCGGCTCCGACGACGGCAGCGTCGGGATGACAGCGTCACTCACCGCCCTGTCGTCGGCCATCGACGCAACAGCCGACCCCTCCGACGAGTCGGACGCGCCAGCCGGAAGCCCGCTGTCCGACTCACGAGTGCTCGAGGGACTAGCGAACAGCCTGCAGGACCAGAGCGAATGTTCCTGGAACCCGCTCGACTACGGACATTGCGTGGTGGAAGCGCTCGGTGTGGCGTTCGACTGGGTCCAGCGCTGGGGTCACTCGGTGCTCGACATCCTCTCGCTCGCCACGTTCATCCCACCGCCGTTCGACGTCATCGGCATCGGGGCAGCAGCCACCAACGCGACGTGGTACGCGATCGAGGGCGACTACACGAACGCCGGATTGTCGCTGGCCGTCGCGGTTCCTGGCCTCGTGTTTACCAAGCTCGTGAAGAGTTCCAAGGTCGCCACGAGCGCCAGTGGGGCTGCGGCGGCTGAGAAGGCCGCAGCTGAGGCCGACGAGGTCGCCCGGGTCGCGAACGAGATTCGGACTGCGGTCGGGGCGGAAAGCAGGATCTCCCGGATGGTGACGGCCGATGACCTGCTGCGCCGACCGAATCTTTGGGTGACGACCAAGGCCGAGATCCGAGACGCGGCGCCCAAGACCGCGGACGGCGACTTCATCGACCCCAACACCGGGCAGATCGTCCCGAGCACCGTCGCTCAGTACGGCCACAAACCGGGATATGAGTGGCGATGCATCAAAGCGAAGGCACTGAGTCAAGGCTGGACCGTTCAGGCGCTGATCGACTACTTCAACGACCCGGCCATCTACCAGATGGAAGATCCCGTCTCGAACCAAAGCCACCGCTACGAAGCCGACGTGTGCGCAATCTAGAGCAATGACAACGGTTGAGCCCTCCCCGATGCATGCCGCCGTCATGGCCGACGACGTGGCCGCCCTCAAGGACCTTCTGACGCGCGGCGACGCTCCAGACGCCCGCGACCACCTGGGGTTCACGCCGCTTCATCTGGCGGCCCAGCAGTGGTCAGTCCCCGCAGCGGAGGCGCTACTCGACGCGGGTGCGACGGTGGACGCCGAGAACTCATTCGGCAACACACCCTTATTTGTTGCTGTGTTCAACTCGAACGGACGAGGCGAGCTTATTGACCTCCTGCGGTCCCACGGCGCTGATCCCTTTCATGCGAACAAGAGTGGTCAGACACCGGTCAGACTCGCGCGGCTGATCGCCAACTAAGACGTCGCGCAGTGGTTCACGGATCTGCGGGAGTAGCTCCGCGGTTCCGTCAGAGACACGGAACCTCGAGCTCGGCACCCGCGTCAGCGGCGATCACGTCAGACTCCGCCTTGGTTGCTTGCGTCGGGCGACGACTAGAACAGCGCCATCTGCGCCTCGTCGACCGACGCCAGAGCGCGGGCGATCCGTTCATCGTCCCAACCGTCGATGACGGCGGCGCGCAGGGCAAGCGAGCGGCGGTACGTCGCCTCTCGGCCCAACAGACGCCCCCGATAGCCGCGGACGCCGCGGCGTCCATGCTGGGCGATCCGAGACAGGTTGGCGCCTTGTGTGGACCCCTCGAGGTGATCCAGCAGGGTCCCATCGGCGCGTACGCAGATGGGGTTGTCGCAGACGACATGCTCGACCACCGGTGGCAGGTCGATCGATTGCCCCTCGGCCAGAGCCCACGCCACCCGGTGCGGTCGTACAACTCGAGGTCGGCCTGTTGCATCAGATGCGGATATGGCCCAGAAGCGGCCGTATCCGTCGTCCCCGATCGCTCCGGTCCATAGCCAGCAGTCGGTTGCCCGCGGGCCCTTCACGACATGCGACCAGAACCGGTCGATCTCGTTCGCCGTCAGGTGCACGTGACCAACCGTAGGCCGCGGCACCGACACAATCGCTGGCCCGACCTGGCTATGACCCCAGCGGGCGGGTCGGTCACGGGCTGAGGTTGGGCGCAGTTTCCGGGACGACGAAGAGGCCCTCCTCGACGGTCGATGTGGGCCGCCGGGCGGGGGCGCCCGCGTGGAGAGCGCTGGCCTGTAGTGCGGGCGATCGGGTCGCTGCGGGCAGCGGTTCTGGCTGGTGGTCGAGCAGCTCGAGGAGGTCGGCGGGTTCGTCGTCGACGATGAGTGGGAGCGCTCGTGCGATCGCTGCCTTCTGGCGGTCGCGCAGGTCGCTCAGCGCCCTGATGTGTTTGCCGTAGACGGCGTCCCACTCGGCTTGAACGATCTGGTGTTCGTCGTCGGAGCTGAAGCGTCTGCGGTGTGGCCAACCGCCGCGTTCGTTGCTGTAGTCCCACCATGTTCGGTTCTCGTCTCGCTCGGCACGCACCAGCTGGGCCAGCTCATCGCGGAGGTCTGGCGGAAGACTCGCGCCGTACGCCGCGGCTTCAGCCCATGTCACCGTCACGACGACCGTGGGCTTCATTCGACGCCACGGCTGGGTGCCTTCCGTTGCGCTCTCCGTACCTGCTTCTCGCAGGGCGGCGTAGATCTCGGTGTGGTCCTCGAGACGCACCGCCTTGCGGTTGTAGTTGATCCAGCAGCCGGGTTGAGGTGCTGAGCGGCCACCCTCGAAGGTTCCCCGGTCACGGATGCGATCGAGCAGCGCATCGGCCGCCGTCCCGGCGCCCAACGCTCCGAGCAGCCTCTGTTGGTCTCGGCTCAGCATGCCCCGGACTCGATCCAGCGTCGCGTTATCGGCCGGGGGCGGCAGCGACCGTGACCCGCGGGCCGTCCTCGTCGTGACGTCGCGCGGTGTCGTGGCGGGTCTGGTCGAGGGCTGCCAGTTGGAGCGTGGTGCTGCGATCGCTCTGGGCGACTTCTTCTGCCTGCGGGACTGTGATCGGCTCGGCGTAGTGCTCCTCGAGTTGCGCGACGATGCGGGTGCAGACCGCGTTGAGCCGCGGGTCGTTGGCGACCTTCTTCTGGGCGTACATGACGGTGGTGTGGTCCCTCCCTCCGAATGCCGCAGCGATCGCGGGGAGTGTCAGTCCTCCGCGGCGGGCCGCGGTCATCGCCACCGCTCGCGCGTCGGTCACTGCTCGGTGACGGTCGGCGCTGAGGACGGCGTCGCGGGTGGTGCCGAAGGCCTGTGCCGCCGTCGCGATCGCGATCGCGCAGACTCCGTCGGGTCCGACGTCGGCCACCTCACCGGTCGCGTTCTCGGTCGCGTTGACCTGGGTGGCCAGGGCGACCGCGAGCGTCCGCAACTGTTCGTCGCTCATCGCGTTGAGGGTGCGCTGGATCGCGGACTGGTTCGCGTCGGCGACCAGGGCGGCGAACGCGGCGGCATGCTTCGGGCTGAGCCCATCGTCTGGCCCGGGAATCTCGTCCTCGGGCGTCTGCTGGTTGTCGACGAGTCGCAGTCGTCGGCTGGCGTTGTCTGGCGTGGCCATGAGCGCTACCACCTCTCGTGGATGTCGTCGTCGTTCTTCGGCGAGGTGTCCGGGTTGGTCGGTGTGAGGGTGGCGAGTTCGCCGGCGCGCTCGACGTCGTCCCTGTATCGCTGTGCGCGGCCGCGGCGCTTCGGGGTGGCGGCGTGGCTCTCGTCGCGTTCGCGCCGGGGCCGGGGCTGATGCTTGCCCGGTTGGCAGCCGTCTCCGAGCCGATCGCGCAGCCGCTCGAGGAAGCCGGGCAGCGCATAGCGGTGCCAGTCCTCCAACACCGCAGGCGTCACCGCGAAGCTGGTGTAGTAGCGGTTGCACGCTAGGACCGCGAGGTCGTGCACGAGGTGCGGGTGGGCGGGCCAGCACTCGGGGATGCCGGGGCGGGCCACGTTCCACAGGTGCTGCTCGTTGAGCCACATCGCGACCAGGTCCAGCCACGCCCACAGTTCCGAACGCATCAGACCGGTGCAGCTGCCCGGGTCCCACGGGCGTGGCATCTGCGCGAGTTCGCGCAGCGCCTCTTCGTCGGCAGGTGGCTCGATCGAGGCCATCTGCAGCTGTTCCATCGCGGTCCGGATCGTTGGGCCGGGCTCGGGGAAGGGCCAGACCATGAGCCCGACCAGCGGCATCATCCCGTTGCCGTTCGGGGCCGCGTTCCCGGCGGCGGCGCGGGTGGCGATCTGGGAGGGGTGCATCGTCGTCATCGGATCTCCTCGGGGGCTACTTGGGCATCCCGAGCCGCTGACGCGTCTGTGCCACGGGCTCGGTCGGGGCGATCGGCTCACCGGGGTCGCGGCCGGCGACGGTCCGCGCGGTGGATTCCCCGGTGGACACCGGGGTGATGGGGGCGAGGCCGCGTGCATTCAGACGCGCACGCTTCTGCGCGGCCAGGAGCTCCTTGCCCCGCTTGCCGTCAATGCAGCGGCGCAGGTTCGCGATGATCGGGTCGTACATCTCTGAGAGGACCAGGGCCTTGCGGGGCTCGATGCGCCGCAGCTCGGCCGGCTCGAGGATAGGCACTCGCCTCGGGTCCCATGAGCGGTCCATCGCCCCGAACCACTCGTGGCCGCGCTTGGAGTGGCGCAGTTCGGTGTGGGTCGTCGACCCGATCAGGTCGGAGAGCTCCTGGTAGAAGCGGATGTCCTTGCCACCGCCGAAGACCACCAGGTTGTTGGACAGGCCGTAGATCGTGCGGGCCTCGTCCTCGCCGTAGCAGACCACGAACTGGCGCCAGGTCTGCGCCGCGAGGATGAACGACAACCCGAGCGCCCGCTCGTTGGCCATTCGGGTCGAGAGGGTCGGGACCGGTGCGGTGGAGGGCAGCTCGTCCAAGCACGCCAGGAACGAGGGGCACAGGCGGCCGTGCGGGGAGGTCTCCCCCAGCCGCTTGGCCGTGTCGAGGATCTGCTCGGTGACCGCGGTCATCAGCGGTGACGCACTGGCGTAGGGGTCCTCGCGGCCCAACAGGTAGATGGTTCCGCCGGCGCGGACCAGCGCCTCGAGGTCGGTCGCCGGCCGGGTCGCGGACGGCACACACCGCTCCCGGATCGAACGCTGGAAGAACAGGCTCATCGCCTGCTGAACGGTCGTGATGGTGTTCCCCGCGGTGCGCTCGTCGCCGTACAGAGCGCCGCGCAACAGACCGTCCCACAGTGGCTCAGCGGCCGGGTGGGTGCGCAGGATCTCCTCGGCTTGGGGGTACTCGCGTGGGCTGGAGACCCACATCAGGACCTCGTCCAGGTTGATCTCGGCGATCGCCGCCGCGTGGAAATAGGCTTGCAGGACTTTCGCGCACTCGCCGGCGTAGAACCGGGCCGCCTGGTCGGAGGACTGGGCGGTTGCACCCTTGATCGTCCCCGCCGCGAACGCCTTGGCCTGACGCTCGGCGAACATCGCGTTCTGACAGCCCGCGATCGGGTCGACCACGAGCTCGGGCACACCCGGGGCCAGCCCGAACGGGTCGAGCACCGCCACCGGGCCGACCTTCTGCCGGGCCTCGAGGGTAAGGAACAGGTCCTCCGGCTTGGTCAGCGTCACCAAGGCCCCGCCCGGCGCATCCAGCAGCGCCGGCACGAGCAGGTCGAGGGTCTTGCCCGAGCCCTGGGGGCCGATCACACAGGTCGTGCGGTCGTAAGGCACCCACAGCTCGGGGCCTCGGCGCCCGGCCTGGCCGAGTCGCCAGCCGACCTCGTACGGGTCCACGTGCTTCAAGGCGCTGGTCATCGCCGGAATCCCCTTCGGTTGGAGCGGGAGTACAGGTCCGGGCGGATCTGGTTGGCGCGGGCACGCAGCGGCGCCAGCCCGAGCGCCTCGGCCGCCTGGGTCCCGGTTGCCAGCCCGTGGCGGGATCCAGCGCCGGTCATGTCTCGCATCCACAGCGCGACGACGACGGTGGCGCCGAGCGCCAGCACCTCCCCGACCACGGTGAGCACCCACATCACGGCGTCGGCCGGAAGCCCGTCGGCGACATCACGGGCAAGCCCGGCACCGAACCGTCCCTGCAGGAGACCTCCGTAGGCGTCGAGGAGGTGCTCGTTCGGCCACGCGAACTGCCCCGCCGTCACCCAGCCCACGAGCCCCTGGACGACCAAGGGGGTGATGAGGAAGACGAAGACGCCGGCGAGTACGAACGCGATCGCCAACTCGCCGGCCGAGGGTGTCGTGTTGGAGAACCGGTCGCGCCGGGCTCGCTCCATGCTCATCGCGCCGCCGCCAACCACGCCCCGCCGGCAGCCGCCTGCCACCGGTGGCACGGGAAGTCCCTCGGACCTCGGGGGTCCGCGATCACCGGGAGGGTTCCGGGTGGCCAGTCCAGTCGGCCCTGGCCCTCCAGCGCCGCGATCTCGATGGCGTCTGCCGACTGGGGGTGGATCAGGCCCAGGCAGGTCACGTCGAGGTCGAGCATGGGGCGGCCCAGGAGCTGGATGCCGACGTCGATGCCGCTCGCGGACGTCAGGATCACCGGGGCTATCCCCCAGGGCAGCATCTCCAGTTGGCTGTCGGCGGTGCAGTGGATGTCGTCGACGACCACCAGGCACTTCCCCGGCTGGCAGTCGCGGCCGATGGGGCGCTGGAGATAGTCCGGTTCGAGAGCGTCACGGCTCAGGTCGGCCCACTCGCCCGGGTTGTGGGCGAACACGTGCACGTGGCGTGAGGTGTTGGCCAACCACCATCGAGTGAGGTACCGAGCGACGGTCGTCTTGCCGCGCCCGTAGTCGCCTACCAGCAGAAGCGAATCGCCGCTGGAGGTGTCGAACCCGGCGGCCAGCCCGTCGGGTGTGGTGCCGATGCGTACGTCCATGGTTTGAAAGGCAACTCGGGCCGTTGTGGATCGGACACGTCGACGGCACCGAACTTCCGGGCGCTGCGGCTGCGGCCTCAACTCGGCCATGGTTCAGGCTGCTGCAGCGGGCATTCCGCCGAGGTCGAATGCCTGCTTTGGCAGCGCCCACGTCACCGATCCACTTGGCGTGTGGACGTCGGCGAACCCCACGCAGCCGAACATGCCGTTCGCGGCGCAACCGTAGTCGTTGCCGAAGATCTTGCCGCCGCCGACGTAAATCGCGACGTGGCCGACGCCGTTGCCGGAGTTGTAGGACACCACGGCGCCCACGGGCGGGAGTGGGTCGAGTCCGCTGCCGTGCGCTTGGGCAAGGCCTGCGTTGATGATGCCTTGGGCGACGTCTTGCCCGTTGCCGTAGCCGCGCCCGACCCCGGGGCCGCCGTACATCGCGTCGACGACCTTGGGGCACTGGTTGTCGTAGGTGCAAGGTGCGCCACTGGTCCACGACAACGCGCACAGGCCGTTCGGGGTGCTCATCATGGCGTCCAGGCGCGCCGAGAGCGCCGCCGAGAGATCGCCCGCGATCTGGATCGGCGAGGCGGCGCAACTGGGGTCGGAGATGTTCGCGGTGCCGCCCTCGGTAGCCGCGACAGCTTGCCGGGCCGCGTCGAGGTACTGGCGATAGTCGGCGTGCTCGAAGGGGATCCAGTCGGCGAACTTCGCCTCCCCGGATCCGGGCCGCGCCGAATAGAGCGCGAAGGCGTACCGGGCGTTGAGCAGCGGATCGAAGATGTCGGCTTGGCTGTTCCAGCCGGGCACCATGCCCTTGTGCTCCGCAGCGATCTGCCACAGGCCGAAGTGGTTGCCGTTGCTGGCCTCCGGGTTCCACGTCGACTCCACGCGGGCGATGGCAACCGCGGTCACCAGGTCCTCGCCGCGGAACCCGGCCTGGTAGGCCGCCGAGGCCGCGACCTTCGCCGCAGTGAGCGTGCCCGGGCCCGAAACGTTCTGCAGCAACACGTTGCCGAGAGTCCCGAACGTACTCGGGCACGGCGGGCAGCCCGCCGGAGCCGCACCGCTCGGCGGGGTGCCGTTCGGTGAGGTCGCGCCCGGACCGGCACCGTTCATGGCCAGGCGGGTGAGCAGCACCGGATGGTCGCTCGCGACCGCGGCCTTGCTCAGCTCCCAGGTCCGCGCAACCGCTGCGGGGGCCTTGTAGAACTGGTAGATGACCCCGGCGTCCTTGGTGTAGTCGAACCCGGCCTCCCGCATGCGCGGCGCCGCGGCGTTGGGGCCGTCGCCTGGGTGAGAGTTCATGTCGCCGCCCACCAGGACCGGCCCGTACGGCGCCAGCACGTTGGTCAGGTCGATCAGGTAGTCCATCCCGAGGCCGTACTGCTGCACGCGGCTCATCGGCGGGTTCCCCCACTGGCGGGGGAATCGATAGACGTTGGTCATGTGGTGGAGCGCGACGACCGAGACCACAGCGCCGTCGCTGCTGCGCTGGAAGACCCCCCAGATCGCGTAGCGGTCCCAGTTCACGTTCTTGCCCTTGAAGACCGCCTGGTCGTCCTCGACAAGCTTCACCCGGCCGCCGTCGAGCATGGTCCAGGTGTCGCTGCGCCACATGATGGCGTTGTTGATCGACTGGCCGACGTTGCCGCCGCCGGTCTTCACCGGGTCCTTGTAGGCGCCGTACCCGGGCAGGATCTGCTCGAGCTGGTTCGGGGAGTACTTCCAGATCTCGTTGAGGGTGATGAAGTCCGGGCGGGCGGCGTTGTTGATCGCATGGAGGCCTTGCTCCGCGCGCCACTTGAAGTTCGCGTTGGCGATAGTGATGTTCCCGCTGACCCCGGACCCCGGTGCGGCCCGGATGCCGGTCGGCATCTGCCCGAGCACCGACCCGCTGCCCGTGCGGCCAGCGCCGGCCCTGCCGCTGGGTCCCTCGGTGCCGGCGGATCCGGTGAGGAGAGTGGCGGTGGTGTAGACGAACGGATGGTCGGTGTAGGCGTGCGCGTTGTCGTTGGTGGAGCGGTCGACAACGGTGCCCGAGAAGGTGACGCCGGGGCTACCCATGATCCAGTCGATCTGGTTGTCGCTGGGGTTGGCGGCCGACCAGCCCGACGCCAAGGACAGGAACAGCCGCTTGAACCGGGACCTGTCGTTCATGTCGCCGACGAGGAACAGCGGCGTGCTCGGCTCCGCGGCCTGCACCCGCTGCAGGGCCTGCGCCTCGGCTCGCACGGCGGCATCGCGCATCGCGTCCGTGCCGCCGACCGCGTTGGCGGGGTTGTGGGCGTTGAGCACCCAAACCGATCCCAGGCCGCTGGTCGAGGTGAACCGCACCAGTGGGATCTGGATCATCGGCCCGCCGTACTTGATCGAGACGTAGCGAACCTCGTCGACCCTCCAGGCCCCGGGCTGATAGGCGATCGCGTCCGCGGTTGCGCGGTGCCCCTGGCGCTTGCCCGCAACGATCCGCCAGGCCCCGTCGGTGGCATCGAGGAACGCCTGCGCCTGCGGCGGCTCGAACTCCTGGAACCCGATGATCGAGGCACCAGAGGCCCCGATCTTGCTGACCATGTTCGGCACACGCTCGCCGTACGGGCGCTCACCGGGGTGGGGATTCTTGGTGTAGTGCGAGGCGCCCCGCCAGTTGAGCGTGCCGATACCGAACGACCCCGACCCTGCGCCGGTGGTCGTGGCGCACGCGGCGCGGACCGCCTCGATGTTCGCGCTCCCCATGCCCAGCATGAGCAGCATCAGCGGCGCCATCAGCACCAGCGGCAGTCCGAGGAGAAGGCTCTTCTTCACGACGACGGCCTCCTCACAGGGCTGTCGAGGGGGTGCAAGTTCGCCGCGAAACCGTCAGAAATCCGGGGAACATTCACGCCTCCGCGGCGATCGCGTCGTTGGTGTAGGTCAGGCGCCGCTCCAGAGGCGTGAGCAGGGTCTGCACCTTGTAGCGCTGGTCGCCGACCATCCACAGGGCGCGGCCCTTCTCCTGCATCGCCCAGTTGGTGATCACGCTCTGCTGCATCCCCGAGAGCCCCATCAGGCGGCCGAGCTCGTCGGCCACCGACTCGTCTTGGCCCATCAGGATGCGGACGTCGGAGAGGTTGAGGAGGTCCTTGGCGATCTGGGCGGCCTGGCTGCCCTGGTCGCCGGCCGAGAGCGGATCCGACGGCTTGTGGTAGGTCACCAGCTGGATGTCGCCCTCGGTGCGAGACAGGCGCAGATTGGCATCCAGCGCCATCACCGCGTCGAGCGAGAGCCGGGTCTGCAGCCATGCTTCGTCGCGCAGCACGATCCGTCGATCGCCCGCGGCAGCGGCCTCGCGCATGCCCTGCCCCCAGGAGTTGAGGCACATCAACGCGATCCCGACCGCCACCTTGTTCCCGGTCTCGTGCAGGGAGCGCAGCGACAGCGTCTGAATCGGTGCCCGCCAGTCCGGCTGGAAGGTCGACTCGGTGTCGAACATGCCCTGCAGCGATCCCTCGCACAGCGCACCGAGCGCGTCACGCAACGGCCGGGTGCCGTCGTAGAACGCCTGCGGGCTCTCGTAGCGGCAATCGGTGACCAGGTCGCCTGTGGGCGAATCGAGTGCGCCCCACACCTGCGGGATGGTCACCGGCTTGAGCCGAGACGCCCCCGCCGACCAGCCGGTCAGGTGCCTCAGCACCTTGTTGACCACCCGCTCCTCGGTCGGCGTGAACGTGACGCCCTGAGAGCCGACCAGGCCACGAATCAACATCAACCAGCGGTTGAAGATCACCGTGGCGCGCTTCTCCTGCTCCTCGGCGGTCTGCTTCTCCCAGTCCAAGCCGAGCGCGCCCAGGTCGAGCGGGTTGATCCGGCCAGCGAGCCCGGGCCCGATCCGGAACGGCTCAACCCCAAGGAACCGGGCCAGGTCCTCGTACTCGTCCTTGACGTCACCCAGGACCAGCGACCGGTAGCCGTAGCGGATCATGCGCAGCATGAACGCCTTCACGGTGGCGCTCTTGCCGCGCCCCGGCTTGCCGAAGATGAAGATGTTCGGGTTGGTCACCGGAATGCTGTCGTCGAGCACCCAGCCCATCGGGTCGCAGTAGAACTTGCCGCCCGACAACACGTCGTAGCCCATCTCCGCCCCCCACGGCGGCAGCCCGTCGCCCGAGATCAGCGGCCACAGGACCGCGATCTCCTCCGAGGTCATCTGGTAGCCGGCCAGCGGCGGCATGGTGGCGGCCCAGCCGTGCCCCATCCGCCGTACGCCGCCTGCCTTGACCGAATGCGGGAACAGCTTCTCCGCAGGAGGAGATGCCGGCGGAGGCGCCTTGCGCGGCATCGTGGTCCCGAAGTCCGCCAGCAGGTCATCGATCGTGCGCGAGGCCGGCCGCGCCTTCTTGGTGCCACCTCCGGGGCGGGTCAAGGTCGCCACCCTCACCACTCCCCCGGCGACGTGCGCGGGCCCGCGTGGATCGGCGTGCGGATCGACCTCGCGGGTGGCTGGTACGTGGCTGCGCTGGTTTGGTGCTCCATGTCCCGAGAAGCAACAGACCGGCCGCCAGATCGGACATCTGGCGGCCGGTCATTTCAGCCAGGCGGAAGGCGCGTGCTTCTCGGGTTAGCGGCGCTTCTTCGGCAGGCCTACCCCGAGCGGGATCGCGGACACGGCGAAGGCCGCGTCGTGTGCCCCGTCGAGCGGGAGGGGGGTGAAGCCACTAATGCGGATCGACGCATCGAGCCGTCGGCCGTAGTCCTGCACGTTCCACCCTGCCGGGACGGTGATCGAGACCGCGGAGGAGACCTTGACCAGCGACCGGCCTCGTTCGAGCTTCTCGTCGCGCTCGTGCAGGTTGCCGATCGACTGGCGGTCCTTGGCCCGTTCGACCTTGCCGGCCTTCTCCCGCAGCGTCCCGGCCATCACTGCGGACATCTGCGCGCGGCCGGTGGCCCGGTCGGCGGCCTGCTGGGAGACCGGCCGGTAGAGCACGGTCAGGGCGCGCCGCTCGCCGGGCTGGGAGGGAACCAGCACCCGCGCCAGCGCCCCCATCCGGGCACCCTTGCGAGGAAGCAGGATGGTTGCGGCGACCGACTCCCACTCCCCGTGCCGGTAGGACCGCAGCGCGGTCGATGCGCTGGTGGGGCCGGCGGCCGCGACCGGGACACCTGCCGCGATCGAGGGGTTGTCGCGGTGGTGGATCGCGGCGTCGGCCAGCGCGGGCGCATCGCCGGGCTCGAACCCGGTCCGGATCGCTACCGCGAGCTCGGAGGTGTCGAGCCAGTTCACCCGGGTGCAGCCGATCGAGCCG
>JAGQUE010000512.1 GCA_020438665.1 Nocardioidaceae bacterium
CGAGGTGGAGCACACCGACGAGATGGTCCGCCAGGTCGACGAGGCGCTGCTGACCCTCGGCCGGGTCGAGGAGGGCGACTTCGTCGTCATCATCGCCGGCAGCCCGCCCGGGATCCCCGGCTCCACCAACGCGCTGCGCATCCACCGGATGGGCGATGCCATCAACGAGGTGGCCCCGGCCTACCGCCGTACGGCGCGCTGAGCTGCTGATCTGGCCCTGCGCGCCGGCTTGTCCGGTCGCGCCTGCAGCGCCGTACGCCGGACCAGGGCGCTGGGTGCCCCGGGTGGGATTCGAACCCACACTGGACGGTGTTTGAGACCGCTTCCTCTGCCGGTTGGGATACCGGGGCGAGCAGGCGCCACCCTACCTGCCCGATAGCCTGTCCCCGTGACTGAGGCACCTGCTCCCGCTCGTCGTCGTGTCGTGATCGCCGAGGACGAAGCGCTGATCCGGATGGACCTGGCCGAGATGCTGGGGGAGGAGGGCTATGACGTCGTTGGACAGGCCGGCGACGGCGCCGAGGCCGTCCGCCTCGTCGAGGAGCTGCGGCCCGATCTTGTCGTGCTCGATGTGAAGATGCCGGTGCTCGACGGCATCGCCGCCGCCGAGCGGATCGCAGCACAGCGCATCGCGCCCGTGGTGATGCTGACGGCGTTCTCCCAGCGCGACCTGGTCGAGCGGGCCCGTGACGCTGGTGCGATGGCCTATGTCGTCAAGCCGTTCTCGGCCGGTGACCTCGTGCCCGCGATCGAGATGGCGATGAGCCGCTACGCGGAGCTCGCGGCCCTCGAGGCCGAGGTCGGCGACCTCACCGAGCGCCTCGAGGCACGCAAGTCCGTGGACCGCGCGAAGGGGGTCCTCCAGCAGGAGTTGGGGATCAGCGAGCCTGACGCGTTCCGCTGGATCCAGAAGACCGCGATGGACCTGCGGCTCTCCATGAGGCAGGTCGCCGAGGGCGTCCTCGAACACGGTGCAGGCCTCGGCAGCGACTCGAAGTCGTAACTCGGACGTCACGGGCGCTCCGGCGGCTTGCGACTACACTCACGAACCAATGTCGCCGCCGGGCGGCATGGAGGAGGAGCCCGTGAATCCCCGAGCAGCGGTGCTCGAGCGTCCAGGACCCAAGATCCTGGCCGCTCTGACCCTGATTTTCCTGTCGGCCTTCTTTGCTGTCGTTGCCCAGTCGCAGCGGGCGGATGCCGCTGACCTGTGTCTGAAGTCCAAGACGCAGGCCTGCATCTCCTCCACGGTGCGTGGCGGTGACAAACAGGAGCCGTTGGCGGGTGTCGACATCCACGTCAGCGGACCGGGTGGATTCGACCAGACCGTGACCACCGACGACGCCGGCAAGTGGACCGTCGTGGTCACCGAGGCCGGCAGCTATGAGATCAGTTTGGACACCGAGACGCTGCCGGACGGACTGTCCCTGGAATCAGGCTCCACCCAGGCCCTGACCCGGGAGATCAAGCTCAACACCAACGTGGCGCCGACGTGGAGCATCCGCTCCGCCGACTACTCAGCGACGACGAGCATCGTGGACAGGCTCCTCAACGGCACGTTCAGCGGGCTCCGGCTCGGTCTCCTGCTGGCGCTCGCGTCGATCGGACTCTCCCTGATCTATGGCACGACAGGGCTGTCCAACTTCGCCCACGCCGAGCAGGTCACCATGGGCGGCATGCTGGGCTACCTGATCATCAACGAGTGGGGCATGGGGCTGATCCTGGGTGGGTTGCTCGTGCTCGTCATCTGCGGCTTCACGGGGTGGTTCCAGGACTTCGTCATGTGGAAGCCGCTGCGCCGTCGCGGACTCGGGCTGACTCAGATGATGATCGTGACGATCGGCCTGTCCCTGGCGCTCCAGTACACCTTCCAGTTCTTCATCGCCAACGACACCGTCAAGGTGCTGGTGTTCAACCCCGAGCCCCGCTCGCTGGGCCCGATCTCCTACACCATGCCCGACCTGGCGGCGATGGCCGCCTGCGCGGTGGTGATCGCCATCGTCGGCTACGCGCTGCTGCGCACCAGGATCGGACGGGCGACCCGAGCGGTCTCGGACAACCCAGCCCTGGCGGCCGCCTCCGGTATCGACGTCGACCGGGTGATCCGACTGGTCTGGATCGTGGCGACCACGCTGGCGGGGCTCTCCGGGATCCTCTACTCGCTGATCATCCAGCACGGCATGCGCTGGGACTCCGGGCTCCAGATCCTGCTGCTGCTGTTCGCGGCGGTCACGCTGGGTGGTCTCGGGACGGCCTTCGGCGCCCTCATCGGCTCGATCATCATCGGGCTGGTCGTCGAGCTGAGCCCGGTCGTGGGTGCCCCCGGCGACCTGAAGTACGCCTCGGCGCTGCTTATCCTCATCCTGCTGCTGCTGGTCAGGCCGCAGGGCCTGCTCGGCCGCCCCGAACGTGTCGGCTAAGGAAGGACTCCTCCGATGAGCGTTTCTCCCGACCAGCAGACCGCGGATGCGGTCGACGAGCAGGCAGCGCCTGCCGACAGTGAGTCAGCCGCCCTCGCCGAGGGACGTCGGCGCCTGTGGATAGGTGTGGCGGGCCTGGTGGTCCTCCTGGTGGGGCTGCTGCTGCTCTCCAACGCCCCCGGCACCCTCGGCAAGGTCTCCGCGGCCATGCTGCGCGTGGCGATCCAGCCGCAGACGGCGGCCCTCGCGATCGCGGTGATCGGCCTCAACATCCACTTCGGCTTCACCGGCCTGCTCAACATGGGCCAGGCGGGGTTCATGCTGCTCGGCGCCTACGGCTTCTCCATCTCGATCTGGAAGGGGCTGCCGATGCCGGTGGCCATCCTGGTCGCCTTCGGCGTCGCCTTCGTCTATGCGCTGATCCTCGGCATCCCGACCTTGAAGCTGCGCGGGGACTACCTCGCGATCGTGACGATCTCGGCGGCGGAGATCCTGCGCTACACCGGGCGTTTGGCGGTGCTGGAGAACTTCACCGGCGCGGCCCAGGGGATTCCTGGGGCCGAGTACCGCGGGCCGTTCTCCAACCTGTCGTTCCTGCCCCAGGACACCAACTGGACCTTCCCGTTCAGCAAGCTCACCTATCCGTTGACCGGGACCGACGACTGGTGGACCCGGCTGGTGGCTTGGGTCCTGGTCGCCGTGTGCGCGTTCCTGGTGTTCCTGCTGGCGCGCAGCCCGTGGGGACGGCTGCTGCGCGGTGTCCGCGAGGACGAGGACGCCATCCGCAGCCTGGGCAAGAACGTCTTCGCGGTGAAGATGCAGGCCCTGATCATCGGAGGGCTCTTCGGGGCGCTGGGCGGGATGATCTACATCCTGCCCTCGGCGATGCAGCCCGACGCCATGGGCAGGAACCTCACCTTCTTCGCGTGGACGGCACTCCTGCTCGGCGGGGCCGCGACCATCTTCGGGCCGGTGCTCGGCACGATCATCTTCTACGCCCTGCGCGTGTTCATCCAGGGCACCGCCGATGCGCTGGTGCCCAACAGCATCATGAACACCGCCCAGACGCTGCAGTTCGCCTGGATGGCGATCGGAGTGGTGCTCATGCTGTTGGTGATCTTCCGACCACAAGGCATCGTCGGTGACAAGAGGGAGCTGCGCTTCAATGTCTGACACCACGACCATCGACTACGCTGACCCGGCCGCCCGAGCGGGCCTGGTGGCCCGGATCGAGGCCTCACCGGGCGTGGCCAAGCCCGACCCCATCCTCCAGGTCGACAACATCGTCCGCGCCTTCGGCGGCATGACCGCCGTCGATGTCGGCCACCTGGAGGTCCAGCGCGGCATCATCACCGCGATGATCGGACCCAACGGTGCGGGCAAGACGACGTTCTTCAACCTCCTGACGGGGTTCGACCGCCCCACCTCGGGGCGCGAGGCCCACTGGTCCTTCGACGGCAGGAAGCTCGACAAGACCTCGGCGTCGAGCGTCGCGCTGGCGGGGATGGTCCGCACCTTCCAGCTCACCAAGGCCCTCAACCGCATGACGGTGATGGACAACATGATGCTGGGCGCGCGTGGTCAGGGCGGTGAGTCGTTGGCCAAGGCGATGTTCAAGCCGCTGTGGACCCGGCAGGAGAAGGACATCGAGGAGCAGGCCAAGGACCTGCTCGACCGGTTCA
>JAGQUE010000513.1 GCA_020438665.1 Nocardioidaceae bacterium
CCGGTGTCAGGTGACCGGATGAGGCTCAGCATCACCGTCGAAGGCACGTCGACGTCCTACGTCGACAGCGGCAGCACCGTGCCCACACCGGCAGGGCCCCGGTTCGTCTCGGTGTACGTCGACGGCGACCGGGTCGAGCGGCTCCCCGGTGCCGGCGGTCGGTGCGAGGCGGGTGGCGAGGTGTCGTCGTACTCGCTGGTCTTCCCGGCCGACCGCGAGCTCGAGGTCCCGCTGAGCGGCCCCGGAACGCACACCATCGAGGTGCGCGCGCCGTTTTGCGCCGACGGCGAGCTGGTCGACGACCCCACGTCGATCGAGGTCACCGCCGACGCCGACCCGCCGACCGTCACAGGGATCAGCGCCGACGTGGACGGCGACGGGTCGCCCGACACGGTGCGGCTGTCGCTGCCCGCGAGCACGTCGCACAGCGACACCATGCAGGTCGAGGTCGCGCTGGCCTCGGGCCGCGTCGACTCCATCGAGCTCGCTCGCAACGAGTACGCCGAGCTGCTGCCCGCGCGCGACCTCGACGGTGACGGCACCGACGAGATCGTGCTGAGCGGCAGCAACGGTGGGGACAGCGGCTGGTGGCAGCTCCTCAGGGAGTCCGATGGCGCGCTGGTCGAGGTCGGCACCGTCGATGAGACCGGGGCGAAGGCCTCGCTGGTCACCCTCTGCCTCGAGTGCGGCGGCGGTCCGCTGAACCAGGACTGGGTGACCACGCTCCTCGACGACGGCTTCTATGACTACCGGTTCGTCGACGCCCAGCCACCGGCTCGGGCTCCCGTCGAGCTGCGTCGCTGGGTGCTCTCGGGTGACACGATGACCCGGCTCACCGCGACCTCACCCGGGTGCTATGTCCGCTTCGAGGGAGTCAGCCCCGGAGCCTGCTGACGGGGACGGAGCCGGAGTCGGGGAGCTCGACGGTGTCCAGGAGCGGGCCGAACCCGGTGGCGGTCGACGACACCGCGGCGTCGGACCAGGCGACGAGGCGGACGTCGTCGACCCGGAGCTCGGCGGCGAGGTTGACGTCGTGGCGCGGCGAGAGCCGGATGAACGGCTGGACCGCCACCATGTCGGGTGGCACCGTCAGGTCGAGGCGCACCGGCGCACACGGGCCGCTGAGCCGGTGGGGCGTGATGGCCACCGACTGGGCGCCGCTGCTGCGCTTGGTGGGGTCGAGGGTGCGGTACCACCGGACCTCGAGGGAGGCCCCCTCGCTGGCGAGGCGGACGTTGGCGGTGAGGGTCAGGCGGGTGCCGGGGACGACCGGCTCCCGATACTGGGGCGAGATCACGACGTCCTTCTCGCTGAGCGGACCGCGGCGGAGCCGGAGCCCCTGGACGCCCGAGCAGGTCGACTCCATCGACGTCGTGACATAGCGGCCGAGCGCCCACAGCGTGGAGCCGGCCGCGGCGGGGTCGGTCTCGAGGTCCTCCATCGAGCCCGTCCCCCACAGCAGGTCGCGGCCCACCCGCGCCGGGGTCGCGCTCGCGTCGAGGGTCTGCGCGGTGCCCAGCCGCACGATGACGCCGGCGTCGCCGTCGACGCTTTCGCTGGTGCTGCTCGGCACCGGCCAGCGCGCGCGCCGGTCGCCGAGCCCCAGGATCCCACCGGGCTCGGCGGTGACCTGGCGGGCGATCGAGTCGGCGAGCGACCCGCTCACGGGCACCGGCCGGTAGTGGACCATCGCGAGGGGATCGAGCGAGGCGGTCGTCACGGTCCCGCCGTCCAGGACGGCGTGGAGCAACGTCGCCGGGAGGGTGGCCCAGGTCGTGTTGTCGTCGACGAGGTCGCCGGTGCCGAGCGCCCACGGCACCCCGCCGAGTGACACGATGCCTCGAGGCTGGTGGGAACGGCTGTCGACGACGAGGGTCGCCCCGGCCGAGGCCGCCGCCTCGGCGAGGTCGCGGGCGCGCTGGTCGGCGTCGGCGTCATATTCCGGCTCGCCACTTCGGGTCGTGCCGGCGTCGAGCGCGACGACGACGTCGTCGGCCTGGGCGGCCGCATCGGCCACCCCCTGACGCAGGCGGTCGACCGTGCACGGAGCCGGTCCCGGCTCGAACGGGATCTGCTGGCCGTCGGGGCCCGTGACGTCGATGTCGGAACAGCCGACGAAGGCCACGGTCCTGCCGCGCACCTCGATGAGGGCCGGGGCCCAGGCCTGCTCCTCCGTGGCTCCCGCACCGAAATGGGCGACGCCCACCTCGTCGAGCGCCGTCACGGTCTGGTCGACCCCGCCGCTCCCGGCGTCGGCGAGGCGGCCGTTGGCGAGGCTGACCACATCGATGCCGGCGTCGGCGAGGGCCCCGGACGTGGCCGTCGACGCCGTCACCGGCGCCGAGCCCTCCCCGGCAGCCGCCGCTCCCGGAGAGACCGGGTCGGGCGCTGAGGTGCCGGGGTCGCTCACGAGCGGGGCGCCGAGCGTCGCCAGGCTCAGGTCGGCGTCGGCGAGCAGTGGGCCCACGGCGGCGAGCACGGCCGCGTGGGCAGCGGCGTCGGCCGGGTCGTCGAGGACCGGCCCGATCGAGCTGCTGATCGGCTGGAAGAGGCCGCCCCCCATCATCACCTGACCGGCGACCCGGAGACTCACGGTGGTGTCGCTGTCCGGGGAGATGGCGACGACCTGGGGCCGGTCCAGTGGAGGCCCGCCAGCCACGCCGTCGTCGGGGCGGCCGACGGCCACGACCTGCGGCACATAGCCGTCAGCGGTGAGCCGCACGAGCCGCGGCGTCGCGACCGCGACGTCCACGACGCCGCTGTCGTCGGCCTCGAGCGGGGTGCCGAGGTCGCCGCCACGGGCGTCGAGCCGGACGAGCCTGGCCCCTGGCACTGGCTCGCCCGTGAGCGCGTCCACCACGAGGACACCCGCCTGGACGGCTGGGGCCTCGCCGCCCTGCTGCAGCGGGACGTGCCACAGCAGCCCCACGACCAGGCCGAGGCCGAGGAGCAATCCCAGGTAAATCAGCGGTTTTGGCAAATTCCTCCGCCTGCTCGCCTACGGTGACGTCTAGACCGTAGGTGAACGTACTCGCTCGGCACGGGTCCGACACCGCGGTTCGGCACAACTCGGGTGGCCAATTTGTCAAGTTCCTAGCGCCAGGGGACAGGAGAAGAGCGGCATGACCTCACCGCATGCGGTGCATGGTGTGCTCGGCACCCTTGTTTTCCTCATCCTGCTCGGACTCGCGCTGTGGCGGTTCCAAGGGGGTGAGTCGATTGCGTCGACTGACAACGGCCTGGACTGACGCGCACCTCTGGCTGATCGTCGTGGCCGCGGGGCTGGTCACGCTCGGCAACGTCGCGACCTCCGGCACGCACGAGAACCCCCAGGTCGGCATGGTGACCATCGCGGCGAGCATCGCCGCGTTCGCCCTCGCCACCTTCACCGACGCCTTCGGCGGCCTGATCGTCGGGCTGGCTGCGGCCGCGCTCTATACGGCGATGCACCAGTACGTGCCCGACGCCCACCCGGTCGGGTTCGCCACCCAGGCGCTGACCATCGCGCTCATGCTCCTCGTCGGGCTCGCCAGCGGCGTCGTCGCCGACCGCATCCGGCGCGGCCGCCGGATGGCGGCCCGGGCCGGTGCCCAAGCGGTGGCGCCCGTCGAAGGCTCACTCGGACTGATCTCCGCCACCGACGCCGCCGTCATCCTGGACGACGAGCGGACGCGCGCGGTCCTCCACGAGCGGCCGCTCTGCCAGGCCATCGTCGAGGTGCAGATCACCGACGAGCGCCTGCGTGACGAGGACCGCCGCCGCGCCCGCCGTACGGTCGCCCGGGCCCTCGAGGCCGAGCTGCGGGTGACCGACATCGTCTATGTCACCGACGAGGGCGACTTCGGCGTCATCCTCCCCGAGACGACCGCAGCCGCAGCCCAGGACATGATCGAGCCCGCCCTCATGCTGGCGCGGGTGGCCACCTTCGCCGACCGCAACGCGGGGCAGCGTCGCCAGCTCGCCGACGTCGCCGAGGTCGACGTGCTGGTGACCGCGCTCGTGACACCCGCCGGCCAGCTGGTGCGCAACGTCACCGCCGGCCGTCCCGCGACCCGGGCCGGTGCCCAGACGCGTCGTCGTCGCCGGCCCGCCACGGAGCGCACCCAGAGGCCCTGACATGTCCGGTGCCATCGTCAGCATCAGCCTGCTCTGGATCGTCACGATCACGCTGATCAGCGTCTGGGCCGCCTCGGTGCGGGCCCACACCAAGCGTCTCGAGCAGCTCGACGTGCGGGTCCACGTCAACGGCATCCGCGGCAAGAGCACCGTCACGCGCCTGGTCGCCGCCGTCCTGCGCGAGGGCGGCTATGTCACGGTCGCCAAGACCACGGGCAGCGCGGCGCGCGTGATCGGCCCCCTCGGCGAGGAGTCGCCCATCACCCGCCTCGGCGCAGCCACCATCAACGAGCAGATCGACATCGTCAAGGAGCACGTGCAGCCGGGGGTCGAGGGCCTGGTCATCGAGTGCATGGCCGTGCGGCCGATCTATCAGGAGTACTCCCAGGACT
>JAGQUE010000514.1:0-3797 GCA_020438665.1 Nocardioidaceae bacterium
CGAACAGGCTGCGCAGCTCTCTGCGTCCCTGCTTGTCGAGCTCGCGGCGCCCGGTGTTGCGCAGTCGCGCGTCGAACCAGGCCATGCCGACGATGCCGACGTCGAGCGCGATGTCGAACGCATCCTGGATCCACAGGGCTGCGCGGCGCGGGTCGAAGGCATCCGAGGTCGTGCCGAGCTCCGGCACGACGATCGGCTGATCCGTGATGGTCTGCGCGACCTGCTCATAGAGGGCCGCGAACGTCATCCACCCGGTCCCACCAGGTCGCCACGGGTTGTAGACCTCCACCCCCATCAGCGGCGCCTCCGGAACCAGCCACTCGTGGGGGTCGCGGCCGGAACCCTCGCGGAAGGTCCAGTTCATCAGGATCGGCACCGGCGTCACCTGTCGTGCGGACGAGGCGCGCCTGATCAGGCGTTGCTGCATGGCCACCCAGGTCGCCGGGGTGTTGTGCGGCGGCTCGAGGTCGTTCTCGGGCTCGTGGTGGAGTGCCACGAACGCCGGCGCTCCCAGCCCGTCGAGGGCCTCGATGACGCCGTCGAGCCACTGGTCGTCATCACCACGGGCGATGGCGTCCCAGTTGTCGGGGGCCTTGAACGAGACGAACGGCAGGATGCCGGCGGCGACGTCCCCGGCCGTCACCGACGCCATGAGGTCGACCTGGTGGGAGCGATAGAACCGCCGAGCCAACGAGATGCGGTCGCCGCCCAGCTCGGGGACCGTGGCCGCCGGCTCGTTGATCGCGAGGCTCAGCCCGAGATAGAGCTTGCCGGGCCCGGGGTCGCCCGAGAACCGGTTGCGGGTCGGCGACGGCGACGACGGCCCCGACAGCTGCCCCGGTGACGGGCTCGGGCGCTCGAGTCCGTCAGAACATGCCACCGTGAGCGCGGTGACGCCGCCGAGCGCTCCCAGCAGAGCAGCCCGGCGCCCCAGCGACGGCGGACCGTCGGCTTCGACCTTCCCCACCCCGTCGGTCATGGTTCGATTGTGTCACCCGATGCCGCCCGGGCCGAGTCCCGGCAGCCAACCGATCCAGGAGCCCATGACCGTGCGTCCCCTCCCCGTCGCTGCGTCAGCGATGCTGCTGCTCCTGCTGGTCGGGTGCAGCGATGACGATCGAGACGGTCCGCCGCCCGACGCAGCGAAGCCCTGGTCGGACGAGGCACCCGATCTGGTCCTCGACGTGATCTCCTCCCCCGGTGACCAGCCGTCGTTCGCCCTCGAACCCCCCGACCTGGCCGTCGAGGTGGTGGCGGCTCCCGGCGGCCGGTTGCAGACGGTCCCGGGGCCGACCGGCGCCGCCGGCGCCGTGCTCTTCCCGAGCGTCGAGGAGTCCACCCAGGGCAGGGACGCCGTCCTCCGCGTGATCGCCCCCGACGACAGCCGCGTGCTCGAGCCGGGGTCGGCGGACTTCTGGTTCGGGCTCGACCTGCAGTTCCCCGAGGCGACGTCCAGCAGCGATGCCGACAATGGAGACAACCTGCTCCAGCGCGGCCTGTTCGGGGACACCGGGCAGCTCAAGCTCCAGGCCGACCACGGCGTGCCGAGCTGCCGCGTCGCCGGCGAGTCCGGTGATGTGACGGTCAAGGCCGACGCTGCGCTGCCCACGGGCCCATGGTTCCGCGTCCGCTGCCAGCGCACCGCCGGGCAGGTGACCCTCTATGTCGGCGAGGTCGACGCCTCGGGCACGGTCGAGGCCTGGCGGCACTGGACCGAGGAGGGCCCCACCGGTGAGATCGACTTCCCCGACCCGGCCCCGGCGGTCTCCATCGGCGGCAAGCTCAACCCGCAGGGCGGTCTGGTCGAGGACGCCCCCGACCAGTTCAACGGCGCCCTCACCCACGTCGTCTATGGCGTCCGCTGACGCCTGGATCGGGAGCGGCGAGGTTCGCGAGTCCGGCTCCGGTCGACTAGTCTCGGCAGCCACGTGGACCACGCACCACCCCCAGGGGACCGACCACGATCGATTGGGGCACCGTCATGAACCACGGGACTCCCGGCCCGGCGACCTCCGGCAGCCAACCGAGCCTCTCGCGACGACACCTGCTCGCGGGTGGCACGGCCGTTGGCCTGGCCCTCGGCTCCCGTCGGGCCGTGGCCGCGCCGCGGGGCGTCGAGGGCGCTGCCACGTCGTCGGCGCTCCTGCCGGGGCAGCCGGCCGCCAACACCCTCTACCTGGGCTCCGTCCTGCCGCTCGGCACGTCGGTCCACCAGCTCGAGCAGAAGCTGGGGCGCCCGCTGGGCAGCAGGCGGAGCTATTTCCAGCCTCACGAGACCGGCGCCCTGGTGGCGACCGCACGCACCGACGTCCGCGCGGGACGCTTCCCGGTCCTCTCCATCAAGCCGCCGGACACCTGGCGCAGCGTCGCGCGAGGCAACCATGACCGGTGGCTGCGGGAGATCCTCGACGGGCTGGATGGCATCGCCGGACCGGTCGCGTTCACGGTCCACCACGAGCCGGAGAACGACGTCCGGGGCCAGAACAGCGGGATGACGCCGGTATGGCACCGGCGGATGACCGAGCACGTCGTCGACCTCGCGGCCTCGCGGGCTCCGCGCGTCAACGTCATCCAGATCCTGATGGCGTGGACCTTCCATCCCCTATCCTCACGCAGGCCGCAACGCTGGCTCGCGGAGAACGTCTCGGTCTTCGGCATGGACGCCTACAACTGGTGGAGCCCCAGCCACCCCCGTCAGGCCCGCTGGGTGTCGCTGGCCACGATGATCAAGCGGGTCAAGCCCTTCGCCGGAGACAAGCCCCTGATCATCGCCGAGTACGGCACGCGCAGCGATCCGGACCGACCGGGGCGCGCCGCTCGGTGGATGACCAACGCCTATGAGTCCGCGCTGGCCAACAACGTCATCGCGATGACCTACTTCAACACCTCACCGCCAGGGATCGCCGAGCCGTTCGAGCTGCGCGGGGAGCGCCTCCGCGCCTACAAGAAGTGCCTGCGCGACCCCCGGTCGGTCGCTCTCACGACCTGACCGGGAGCCTGCGCAACCGTAGGTGGGACGGGCTGAGCCAGGCTAAGGCGTCGGCGACAGCGCGACCGTCCAGTTGATGGCGCGGGTGCTCGCCTGGCCGTCGACCGTGGCCTGCTGGCCGCCCCAGGTTCCGGGAGTCGGCACCCGGACGCCCGAGTCGACCATGGCCGAGGTGATGCGGCCGCTGCCGGTGCCGATGGCGGTCCCGCGGAGCAGCTGGTCACCCGGCGTGGTCCACCCCGAGGTCCACGAGGACTTGTCGGACCAATAGCTCAGGAGCCACGCACCCGAGGGCGCGGTCACGGTCGGTGCCGTGTGGGTCGTCAGGCTGTTCTCCACCGACGAGGCGATGGCGCCGGGCGCGATGGTCGCTGAGGCATTGCGATAGGCAACCAGCGTGAGCCCGGCCTTGGACGCGGTGCTCATCGTCAGGGTCACCACACTGCCCGCAGATCCGGCCGTGGCGGTGGTGGTCCAGACGGTCGACATCATGCCGTTGGCCGAGGCCGTCCCTGCCTCGGTCCACCCGCCGGGCGGCGTGAGCCCCGGCGTCGCGTTCGCGATGCTGGCATAGAGGACGAGTGTGTCGCCCTCCTGGACAGCGGCCGGCACGGTCACCGACGCGGAGCTCACCAGAAGCGTGCCGACGGTGGCGGCACCGACGAACTCGATGGCGGACTCTGCCGGGGCCGTGACCGAGACCGTCTTGGTCACGGCGTCGGTGGCATTCTCGTTGTCGGTGACCGTCAAGGTGACGGACTGGTCACCGCCGGTCGCGAAGTCGTGGTGCACCGTCGCGCCCGTGGCG
>JAGQUE010000514.1:3860-11300 GCA_020438665.1 Nocardioidaceae bacterium
TCGAAGTCGCACGACAGCTCCAGGCAGCTGGAGGTGAAGTCGGCGACGGGCGCCAGGTTGATGTTCTGGGGGCCGAGGAAGACCGAGCGCCCACGCCAGTCGCGGGAGGCGTCGACCACGGTCGTCGCACCGGTGGGAAGGTTGTTGACGAGCGAGATCTTCTTGAGCTGGCCGGTCGACTTCGAGACGAAGTAGAGCTCGTGGTTGGTCACGAACGCGATGGTGGCGTCGCTCCAGCTGATCCCGTTGGAGACGTTGAAGACCTCGGAGCCGACGATGCCGGAGTCGGCGCTGAAGTAGCGGGCGTTCAGCGTCGAGGACCCGTTGGTCGTATAGAAGATCCGCCCGTTGTCATAGGCCAGGCCGGTGATATAGCTGCTACCGCTGCTGAAGTTGGCAAACAGCGCGGGCACCACGCCGGTGTAGACGCTGCTGCCGGATCCCGTCGCCACCCCGGTCCAGTAGGGGTCGTGGTAGGGGTCAAGCTTGACGGCCGGTCCGAAGACACCCTTCTTGAACGTCCGGCTGTAGAGCCAGCCGTCGTTGTTGCCATAGAAGACCTTGCCGCCGATCCAGAACGCGCCGCGCGTCTGGCTCCAGGTCACGCCCGTGCCGCTGACCGTCGTGCGGGAGCCGACCGTCGAGCCGTCGAAGCTCTGGATCGCCAGGTTGTCGCCGACGTTGCTCGGCGAGCCGATCAGGATGTCGGCGGGCAGCGCAGCCTGGGTGTCGTCGGCGACGGCGTGGCCACCGTCGTAGGGGAAGAAGCCGATGCGCGGACGCTCGTATTGGAAGTTGCCGATCCAGTCGGTGTTGCTCCCGAAATAGACGCCATCGTCGGTCGCGAGGAAGACATAGGCGGCCTCACCGCGGGTGTGGCGACCAGGGTTCCAGTCCAAAGGCATGCCGTTCTTGACGCTCAGTGCCGCGATGCCGGGGCGAGCCACGGCACCCTGGGCGGCGGAGTCGTGACCGTTGACGTTGTTCATCCAGCGCATGTGGCCGCCGACATAGACGACATCGTCGGTGACCTCGACACCCCACAGGGTGTCGCCTCCGGAGTAGTCGACCCAGGTCGGCTGGAGGTCGGTGCCGGTGGCGAACGTCTCGAAGCGTGCCGCGCTGTCGCACAGCGTGCCGGAGTAGGGGCCGCCGGTGGAGGTCACCACGAAGAAGGAGCCGTCCGGGGAGAAGCTCACGTCGCGCACCGTCGAGTCGAAGGCGTTCTTGGAGCAGTAGGGCGTGAACCTGGTGGTGGCCCAGGTCGAGGCGACGACCGAGGATGCTCCCGAGGTGTCGAGCACGACCACCTGGTCGCGGGCGATCCCGTCGACCTTCTTGAAGTTGCCGATCGCAACCACCCGGTCACCGGCCGGAGTGACGTCGAGCTCGGTCACGCCGACCGCACTCTTGGCGCCGGTGCCCGTGTCGTTGTGGCGCTGGCTGGTCTGGTTGTTGACGAAGGGGTCGAGCACGCCCGTGGTGTAGTCGAGGGCGACGATGCCCCCGTGGGCCAACGTGTTGACCTTGGTGAAGTTGCCCCCGACGTAGAGCCGGTTGCCGGCCACCGCCATCGAGTTGATGCGGCCGTTGATGTTGGCGGACTTGAAGGACTTCACGCGCGCGCCGGTCACCGTGTTGAGCAGCACCACGCGACCGAAGCTCTTGCCATTGACCTTCTTGAACGTGCCGGCTGCGAGCACGGTGTTGGCCACCGGGCCCGGGACCAGGGAATAGACGGTGCCGTCGAGGACCGGGGCGAACCCGCTGACCAGCTGGCCCGTCGCCGTGTCATAGGCCAGGATCCCCGGGCGAGACACGACGGTGCTGCTCCCCCAGGACCGCGCCTGGGTGAAGCTGCCGCCGACCACCATCGTCGAGCCCACCTGGGCAAGCGCATAGACCTCGCCGTCGAGGGCGGCGGCGGACTTGCCGGGCACAGCGGACGGCAGGTCCGCGTGTGCTGGGCTGGGCACCGCGGCCAGCCCGAAGCTGCCGAGTGCGACGCTCAGGGCAACGACGACCGCGCGCAGCGCGGACCGGTACTTCTTGGCCACCAGGCCCCCCATGTCCAGAAGGGCGGTCACCCCACGAGACCGCCGTCCTCCCAGCGTACGCGACCGTAGCCGCTCGGGCCAGACCGCTGACCCGTTCGGGCCATGCCGGTCTAGCCCGTCCGGCGCGGCTCCAGCCCCACCACCGGACACACCGGGCTGCGCTGCGCACCGCGGCCGCGCCCTGGGATTCGGCGGACGACGTGGGGTGGCACCCTTACCATGGAGGTCTGCCCAGGACGTCGGCTCTGCCACGCCTGCGGGTGGGGGGATGCAGGACGACACGGATGGGGCGTTTCGACCGTTGAGCGATAACCGGGCACCCGCGCGTCCGCGCGTGGTCTATCTGGGTGGCTTCGGCCGCTCCGGCAGCACTCTGCTGGAGCGCATGCTGGGCGCCTGCCCCGGGTGGACCAACGTCGGCGAGCTCGTCGACCTCCCCCGGTCGGTGCAGCCCGATGACGAGCGCTGCGGCTGCGGCGAGCCGTTCTCGGCATGCCCCTTCTGGCAGTCCGTCGGCGCCCGGTCGTTCGGCGGCTGGGAGCCTGCCGCCATGCAGCGACTGGCCGCCCTGCGTGGCCAGGTCGCGCGCCAGCGGCTCGTGCCGGCGTTGCTGGCGCTGGCCAAGGGGCGTGGCGCTCGCCGCCAGCGCAGCCTCGTGGAGGAATACCAGTCCGCCTATGGCGCCATCTATCGCGCCGCCGCAGCCGAGAGCGGGGCCACCACCGTCGTCGACGCCAGCAAGGGGCCGGCTCACGGGCTCGCCCTGGGGCTGCGGCTCGCCACCGATCCCGGCTATGACCTGACGATGGTCAACCTCGTCCGCGATCCACGCGGCGTCGCGTGGTCCTGGTCGCGACGCAAGCACGAGCGTCCCCAGGCCGGCGGCCGCGCCGAGATGTGGTCCATCGGGGTGGGCCGGTCGGCTGCCCAGTGGGCAGCCCTGCAGGCCGAGATGGACGTGATCGGTCGCATGAGCGGCATCCCCGTCGTACGGGTCCGCTATGAGGACCTGGTCGCCCACCCGCGTGAGGCGTTGGCCGACCTGCTGTCCCGACTGGGAGTCGCCGACACCGACGAGGCACTCACCCATGTCGACGACCACGCCGTGACGCTGGCAGCGAGCCACGGGCTCTCGGGCAACCCCAGCCGCTTCCAGCACGGCACCCTCGACCTGGTCACCGACGATGAGTGGCGGCGTTCGATGCCGCCCGGCGAACGCCGGATGATCACCACCGCGACATGGCCGTGGCTGCGCAGCTATGGCTACCCCGTCCTCCAGCATCCCGACCCGACGATCACGAGGAGAACCGCGTGACCACCGACCAGACCACGCGCCCCAGGGTGTCGGTGGTGATCCCGACCCGCGGTCGCCCCGAGCTGCTGCGCGAGACGATCGCCACCATTGTGGCCCAGGACTACGACGGCGACCTCGAGATCCTGGTCGTCCACGACCGTGAGGACGCCGACCCGTCGCTCAAGGAGCTCAGTCGTCCGCGCCGCAGTGTCGAGGCGACCACCAACGACGGGACCCCCGGGCTGGCCGGTGCGCGCAACTGGGGCCTGCGCCACACCAGCGGCGAGATCTATGCCAGCTGTGACGACGACGACCTCTGGCACCCCGACAAGATCCGCAAGCAGGTCGACCGGCTGCTCTCCGACGACCGGCTGCTCGCCGTCGGCACCGGCATCCGGTTGCTGATGGGCGACCGCGACGTCGACTGGCCGGGCCGGTCGGACGAGGTCACCCATGAACACCTGCTGCACAACCGGGTCAAGGAGCTCCACAGCTCCACGCTGGCGATGAAGCGGATCGCCTTCGCCAAGGCCGGCGACTATGACGAGGACCTGCCGCACGGCTATGGCGAGGACTATGACTGGTTGCTGCGCGCCAGCCGGGTGGGCAAGGTCGGTGTGGTCACCGAGGTGCTCGCCGACATCCGCAAGGACGTCCCGTCGTGGTTCCGCGGCCGCGCCCTCAACACCGCCGACGCGCTGGAGTACATGCTCGCCAAGCACCCCGACTTCGCCGACCACCGCAAAGCCCACGCCCGGGTGCTCGGACAGATCGCCTATGCCAAGGGCACCGCCAAGGAGCGCCGCACCGCGCTGCGCTTCGCCGGACGCTCACTGGCGGCCTATCCGCTGGCGCCCCACGGATGGCTCGGACTCGTCAGCACCACCGGCGTCGACCCCCAGCGCGTGCTCAAGGTCGCCCGACTCTTCGGCCGAGGTGTCTCGTGACCCGGCTGCCCAACTTCATCTATATCGGCCCCGACAAGGCCGGCTCCTCGTGGCTGCACGAGATCCTGATCCGCCATCCCGAGGTCTATCTGACCCCGGCCAAGGACCTCTACTACTTCGACCGCTACTACGACCGAGGGACCGAGTGGTACGCCGAGCAGTTCAAGGACGCGACACCCGCTCACGTCATCGTCGGTGAGGTCTGTCAGGACTACCTGTTCGACAAGCAGGCGCCGAGCCGGATCGCCGAGACCATCCCCGAGGCACCCAAGATGATGGTGTCCTTGCGCGACCCGGTCGAGCGGGCCTGGTCGTCGTGGCTCTATGCGCGCAAGCACGGCATCATGTCGCCGGACTTCGGGCAGGCGTTGCGCGACGAGCCGACCTTGCTCGAGCACGGCCGCTATGCCAGCGGACTCGACCGCTTCTCCGAGCACTTCTCGCGGGAGCTGTTCCACGTCGCCGTCTTCGACGACCTCGCCGCCGACCCCCAGGCGTTCCTCGACGACGTGACGGACTTCCTGGGCATCGCCCGGCAGCCCCTCTCCGAGCAGGACCGCGAGGCCAAGCTCCCGGCGGCCAGCGCGCGCTCGGTCCGGATCGCCAATGCCGCCCGGCGGGCTGCCGACTGGGTCCGCGAGCACGACGGTGCGCGGGTCGTGGGCCTCGTCAAGCGCTCGCCCCTGGTGCACCGTGCCCTCTACCGCCCCATCGACAAGAGCGTGGTGCGGCCCGACGATGCTTCTGTGGCCTTCATCCGCGAACAGCTCGACGACGAGGTGACTCGCCTCGAGCGCGACTACGGCGCCGCCGTACGGGAGCGCTGGGGCTGGGCATGACCCTGCTCGTCGGTCCCGACAACGCCCAGGACTGGGTTCCCGAGGACGCCTGGCCGGCGCCCCGGGGACGCCGTCGCGGGCTGCTGCTGGGACGGCTCGACGAGTTCTGGCCGCTGACGGTCTATGCCTACCTCTACCCGCTCTGGTGGGTGCTGGGAATCTCCAAGGTCATCATCTTCATCCTGACGCTCCCCATGTTGTGGGCGCTGGTGAAGCATCGCCGGATCCGTGTCCCCCGAGGGTTCGGCATCTACCTCATCTTCCTGCTGTGGGTGGCGCTCGGCGTGTCGGTGCTGTGGGTGCGCGCTCCGGGCACCGAGGACAAGACCGGCCTCGGCCCGCTGGTGGGCTTCGCCTATCGCGGGCTCTGGTATGTCGCCGTCACGGTGGCTCTGCTCTATGTCCTCAACTCCGACCGAGCCCGGCTGACCGCGACACGGATCACCCGGCTGCTCGCCTTCCTGTTCGTGATCACCACCGCGGGGGGGCTGCTCGGCGTCCTCATGCCGCACCTGGACTTCCCGTCGGTGCTCGAGATGTTCCTCCCCAAGTCGTTCACCAACCAGGAGTTCATGAACGCCCTGTTCCACCCGCGGGTGGCCCTCCAGTCCGAGTTCCTCGGCTACAGCCAGCCGCGGGTCACGGCGCCGTACTCCTACCCCAACACGTGGGGCAACGCCTATGGCCTGCTGGTGCCGTTCTTCGTCTATGCCTGGTTCGGCAAGGACGCGGGCTGGCGGCGCCTGGTCGGGCCGTTCATCCTGCTCGCCTCCGCCATCCCGGTCGTCTACTCCCTCAACCGCGGTCTGTGGCTCGGCATCGCCGTGTCGGCCCTCTGGGTGGTGTTGCGACGACTGGCAGCGGGAGACGTCCGGGCGCTGTTCGCCGTGGGCATCGCCGGCATCGCTGTCGTCATCGCCATCTTCGCCACCCCGCTCGGGACGCTGATCGACACCCGGCTCAGCACGCCCCACAGCAACGAGCGCCGCCAGGACACCGTCGTCGAGGTGTTCCGGACCACGTGGGCGTCCTCGCCCGTGCTCGGTTATGGCGGGACCCGGCAGATGGTCGGCAACTTCACCTCCATCGCGGGCGGTGGCACCCCCGGTTGCCACCAGTGCTCGGCGCCGCCCCTCGGCACCCAGGGGTTCCTGTGGGGGCTCGTGTTCATGACCGGGTTCGTCGGTGCCTCGTTGATGCTGTTGTTCCTCGGCATCCAGACGGTGATCAACGCGCGACGGCGTACGCCGCTGGCACTGCTCGCCTCGACCGTGCTCGTGTCGTCGGTCTTCTACTTCCTGTTCTATGACGCGCTCGACCTGCCCATGCTCGTGACGATGATGACCATCGGACTTGCCTCCCGCGAGCACGCTCCTCTCGCGGGCACCACCGCGGCCGGAACCCCGGCCAGGGCCAGCGCGCGACCCGTCCTGCCCGTGCCCGACCTGGAGGAGCCCTCGTGAGCCGCGCCGTCCCGCCTCCGCTGGCCGACCTGCTCACCGAGCTGGGGCTCGACCCGGCCACCGCCGGGCTGGGCCGTCGCGCCGGCTCGGGCGCGGGCTACCTGTGCCTACCGTCGGTCGACCAGCCCCAGCTGCTCGTCCCGCTCGCACCCGCAGGCTCAGACCTCGTGCTCGAGCGCCGCTCGCGCACCCTGCCCGCCCGCGCCGCCAAGCAGCTGGTCGCGGCCGGCTTGCGCGTCCACGTGCTCGACCGGCTCCCGGTCCGACGGCTCACCCTCGCCGACCCCGCGCTCACCGACCTCGTCGCCTGGCTCGGGGGGCGGCCCGGTGACCGGCTGGGTGTCCTGGTCGGCCCGCCGCGGGCCAACCGCAAGCCGGTGCTCAGGCTGCTCGCCGGCAACGGCACGACCACAGCGTTCGCCAAGCTCGGGGCGACCCCGGTCGCTGCCGACCTCGTGCGCCGCGAAGCGGCCGCCTTGGCCCGCATCGCCGACAACGGCTGGACCACGCTGCGGGCCCCGCGGCTGCTCAAGGCCGGCCGGTGGCGTGGACGTGAGGTCGTCGTGACCGAGGCACTGGCCCGCGACGCCCGCCAGCGGCAGCCCGCGGCCTTGCCGATCGGCCCCACCCGGGAGATCGCGATGACCGGCGCCCGCACCGACCTGCCCGTCGGTGAGACCACGGCCCTGGGGCTCGACGGAGCCGACGCGTGGGGCACGTGGCGTCCCGAGCTGGAGACGCTGACCCATCGCTTGCGCACCGCGATCGGCGACCGGCGGCTCCCCCTCGGGGCCTCCCACGGGGACTGGACCCCGTGGAACATGGCGTGGAGCGGCGACC
>JAGQUE010000515.1 GCA_020438665.1 Nocardioidaceae bacterium
GCCCTGGTCCATCAGTCAGCGGACGGGGCCACGAGCGGCACGCGACGGCGTACGGCGGCGCGACGCTGGGCGGCCGCCAGCCCGAGGTCGGTCGCGCTGAGGTCCACGGCACGATCGTGGCTGAGGGCCAGCATCCGGTCGGCATCGCCGCGCAGCACGATGAGCTGGTCGGGGTGCTCGGCTCCCAGTGCCTGGAGTGCCTCGCGCAGCGGAGCGACGGCGAGGAGCAGGCGGCTGCGCTGCTCCCGACGCAGGTGGCGCCGGTGGGCGTCCTTGACCAGGTCACCGGGCAGCGGGTCGCCACCGTCGGCGAGCACCGCCCCGTCCGTCACAAGTCGGGCGGCTACGGCGTCCCCCGGTGCGCCGTCCGCAACCCAGCGGACCCGAGGCGCACCGACCGCCGAGGTGTGACGCGACACCTGGGGCAGCGCGACCAGGGCGGCGAACGCCGCCACGGCGGCGTCAGTGGCAGCGGCGGTCTCGGCCGGGGTCCGGGTGTCGGCTCCGGTGGCCAGCCTCGCCCCTAGTGCGTCGATCGTGTTCGCGAGGTCGACGACCCCGCGCTCGGCGCACCAGGCCGCGAACCGCTGCTGGTGGTCATCGACGTGCTCGCCGAGCGTCGGGTCGCGCGGGACGACGATGGGACGATGCCCGGATCTCCGGGCGTCGCTGATCGTGCCCGGTCCGCCGTGGGTGATCACGACGTCGGCCTCGGCCATCCTGCGGCGGAGCTCGTCGGGGGCGACGAAGTCGAGGCCCTCGGCGAGCTCCGGCGCGCGTGACCAGCCATGCTGGATGGTCACGGTGTCCGCCGGGTGGGCGCGCAGCCGGTCGTCGACCCAGCCGACCATCCGCTCGAACGGGTGGTGGTCGGTGCCGACGATGACGATGATCCGCAGGCCGTCGGTCATAGGAGCGGTCCGATGACGATCGCGTCGTCATAGAGGTCGGCCTGCTCGGGCCACTGGACCAGCATGAGGTCGGTGACGGGCCGGCAGAGCCGCCCGGTGAGTGTCGGCGTCTCGATCCGGTCGTAGACCTCGATGTAGGCCGTCCGGGCACCGGCTCGGCGGGCGGCCAGGAAGAACGGCCACGCCACCGCGGCACCCGTCGAGACGACGATGGTGGGCCGGAACTCCCGCACCAGTCGCCAGGCCAGACGCGTGTTGCGCAGCAGGTTGGGCACGTTGCGGGTGGTGGGGTGGTGGGCCCACCAGACGTTCTCCTCGTCCGCCAGGGCGTGGACGGCGTCGGGGGTGTCGAAGGTGACCCAGCCGCGTTCGATCTCGCGCCACCACGGCTCGAGGGCCAGCAGCTGGGTCAGGTGGCCACCGCTGGAGCCCACCAGCAGGGCGCGCTCAGGTCGCCCGGAGGCCTCGGTCGAATGGTCCATCGAGGGCAGCGTAACGACTCGGCCACGAGGCCGGACCCGATTCCCGGGTCCGGCCTCGATGACCGTGTCTCAGTAGGCCCCGCGCGAGCGGACGACCGCGTCGACGGTACGCACGCCGATGCCGAGGTCGTCGGCCAGGCGCCAGTTGTCGGTGTAGTGGAGGTCGAGCTCGACCGACCGCTCCCACGACAGGTTGGATCGACCGCTGACCTGCCAGAGGCCCGTCATGCCGGGCCGGACCGCCAGGCGGCGACGCTCGACCGGGGTATAGAGGGCGACCTCCGACGGCAGCGCCGGACGCGGGCCCACGAGGGACATCTGGCCGAACACGACGTTGATCAGCTGCGGCAGCTCGTCGAGCGAGGTCTTGCGCAGCACCCGGCCGACGCGGGTGATCCGCGGGTCGTGCTTGATCTTGAAGAGCACGCCATTGCCCTCGTCGAGCGTCTCGAGCTCCGTGAGGACCTGCTCGGCGTCGACGCGCATGCTGCGCATCTTGTACATCGTGAACGTCTTGCCGTTGAGGCCGACGCGGGTCTGCTTGAAGATCGCCGGACCACGCGAGTCCAGGCGGACCATCGCGACCATGGCGAGCAGGACCGGGCTGGCCAGCAGCAGCAGCGCCACCCCGCCGACGCGGTCGATGGCATATTTCACCGTCCGGACGAACATCGACCGCTTGCTGGAGCGCACGTGGAGCAGCGTGGCATCGGCGAACCGAGCGGTGTCGATGCGGTGCGGAGCCACGGAGTCGAGGACGCCCATCACCGCGATGGAGGCGTTGGTGCCCTCGAGGTCCCACGCCAGCCGACGCACCATGTCAGAGCTGATCGCGGGGCCAGGAACGACGACGGCCATGTCGGCGTCCCAGGTCTTGACCCACTCGGCCACCTCGTCGAAGCGGCTGATGGTGCGAACGCCGAAGGTGTCGAAGCCCGTGACGGGCTGGTCACCGTCGCCGAGGGCGAGGGCGCCGACCACCTTGGCGCGACGGTCGCCGGCCCAGCGGGTGGCGGACTTGGCGATGTCGGCCGGCGAGCCGATGACCAGCAGACGCGCCTGGCCGCCGAACATCCGGCGTACGACGGTGCCGGCGATGGCCACGGAGGCCACCATCGACACCAGCAGGAACGCGTCGATCAGCCGCGGTTCGTGCAGCACACCGACGGTGACGCCGGCGGCCGTGGCCACGACGGGTACGCCCTGGTCCTTGATGATGCGACCGACGTGCGGAAGGCCGGGCCGCATGGTCTCGCGGCCGGCGTGGTAGTTGACCATCAGTGCCATCGACACGACGATCACGCTGAAGAGCACGGGAACCTCCCGCACCACGACAACGGTGAGAGCCAGGGCGGTGCCCAGGCCCATCTCAAACGGCAGGTGCCACTGTTGGGCCCTGCGGCGCAGTCTGCTGGCAGACACCACCGGCGCACCGGTGGCGGCCGTCACGCTCGCCTCGTCGCCCATGCCCCTCGGCATCGGCACGACAAGGTCGTGCGACGTCCCTCGACTCATCCTTCCCCCCACTCAACTCGTTTCCCCACATGAACGAGAGAGCTAATGCGAGCCGCCGAGATCGACTTGCTATTGCCCTAACTGTCCGTCAGACAGGTAGCCAAGTGTGTGCTCGCTGATACATCGAGCATGCGGCGACGCGGAGGGAGAAATGCTGCACCGTGCCCCGAAACAACGGTTGGAACGAACTCCCCCGAGGCGTGATACGTCGCCACGACTTGAACCTCCTCGGGACCGTCCGAGACCCCACGACTCGAACGTGGATTCAGTCTCTCCTCCGGCCCCAGCAAGCGTCAACACAGATCCATGCCGTGTTGGCAAAATATTTCCAAAACGTTAGACGGGCTGGGGTTGGCTGTACATATCTGGCCCACGTGTCCAGTTACTGGCCAGTGCTACCCAGAAGTCAGGAATTGAAACGTTGTTGCGTCTGGGCTAGACCGGACTGGACCAGCATCTCCACCGCGTCGGCGGCGTCGCCGATCTGGAACGGCAGTTCCTTGCGCTCGACCGTCGCGTAGTCCGAGAGCACGAAGTCGGCGACGTCCTGGCGGCCCGGTGGACGCCCGACGCCCACCCGAACCCGATAGAAGTCACCGGTCCCCAGCGCGGACCGGAGCGACCGCAGCCCGTTGTGGCCGTTGTCGCCTCCCCCGAGCTTGACGCGCATGCTGCCGAACGGCAGGTCGAGCTCGTCGTGCACCACGATGACGTGGTCGGCGGTGACCTTGTAGAACGCCATCAGGCCGGCGACCGGCCCACCGGTCTGGTTCATATAGCTGCGGGCGCGCGCCAGCACCACCCGAGGCGCCCGCCGGCCGGGCGGGCTCAGCCGTCCTTCGAGCACGTCGGCCCTGCCGGACTTGTGGGCACGCAGCCCCCCACCCATGCGCTCGGCCAGCTCGTCGACGACCCGATAGCCGATGTTGTGACGGTGTCCGGCATAGGTCGGGCCGGGGTTCCCCAGCCCGACGATCAGCCAGGCGTCGCTCGCGCCGTCGCGGTCTGCCACGGTGGCGTCCTCCTCGGATCGGCCCAGGGCCCGCCTGAGCCGAGCAAGGATCACTCCGAGTCGGCCTCGGCGTCGGTGGCCGGAGCCTCGTCGGCCGCGGCGCCCTCGGCGGCCTCACCCTCGGCCACCTCGCCCAGCTGCTGCTCCTGAGCCTGGGTCACGTTGACGATCAAGGCCTCGGGGTCGCTGAGCAGGGTCGATCCCTCGGGCAGCACGAGGTCGGAGGCGTGGATCTGGGTGCC
>JAGQUE010000516.1 GCA_020438665.1 Nocardioidaceae bacterium
GCTGATCGGGGGCGAGACCGCCGAGCACCCCGGCCTCCTCGGCCCGGACGAGTACGATGTCGCAGGGTCGACGACCGGCGTGGTCGAGGCCGACCGCCTGCTCGGCTCGGCCCTCGTGCGGCCGGGCGACGTGGTGATCGCGATGGAGGCGAGCGGGCTGCACTCCAACGGCTACTCCCTGGTGCGTCACGTGCTGCTCTCCGAGGCTGGCGCAGGCTGGTCGCTCGGCCGCGACGTGCCCGAGCTGGGGCGCACCCTCGGTGAGGAGCTGCTCGAGCCGACCCGGATCTATGCCAAGGCCTGCCTCGCGCTGGCTGCCGAGACCGAGACCCACGCGATGTCGCATGTCACCGGGGGTGGCCTGGCCGCCAACCTCGAGCGGGTCGTGCCCGACGAGGTCACCGTCACGATCGACCGCTCGACGTGGACGCCGCAGCCGATCTTCGACCTCGTTCGCCGGGTCGGGTCGGTGCCCCAGCCTGACCTTGAGCAGACCCTCAACCTCGGCGTCGGCATGGTGGCGCTGGTGGCCCCCGCCGACGCCGACCGCGCCATCGAGATTCTGGCCGACCGCGGCCTGCGCTCCTGGGTCGCCGGCGAGGTAACCGCGGCCGGGTCCGGCTCCGACGCGTCGGCTCCCGCCCCCGGTCGGGTCACCCTCGTCAACCAACACCCCGGCTGGTAGCCCGTCCGCCGAGGTGCCCGGTGTTGTCCGCCGAGGTGCCCGGTGTTGTCCGCCGAGGTGCCCCGTGTTGTCCCCCGAGGTGCCCGGCTCGGCGTCTCGTCGTACGAAATGGGCACTTCGGGCATCCGGACCGGGCACCTCGGCGGACCAAACCGGGCACTTCGGGGATTTTCGGGATGCCGGTGGGTCCGAATTCGGACGGTGAAGTGCGGGAACAGCCACCGAGCGGGTAGCGTTGTCCCCACGAGAAACTGACCAATCAGACCGGGCGCCGCGCATCGCGTTGGACCCCGGCCCAGCGCGAGGGGGTCGACCCTATGGGGCGCGGCCGAGCAAAGGCTAAGCAGACGAAGGTCGCCCGCGACCTGAAGTACCGCACCTATGAGACGGACTTCGGGGCGCTCGCGGCGGAGTTGCATGGCACCAGCCAGGACGAGATCACGGCGGACAGCGACGAGTCGGACGACTACGACGACTACGACGACTGGGCCGGCGAGGGATCTCGACCCTGACCCTCACCCGAGGTCGTGGCCGGTCAGCACCACGACGTCACCGTGAGTTCCATAGCCCAACAGCCGGCCACCACGTGGCCGGCCGTTGAACGTCGCCATCAGCCAGCCCGAGTCCGTGCGCACGAGGGTCGGCCACGGCAGGTTGGTCGGCTGCGGGTAGGGCGCCGCGACCGTCGCCACCTCGTTGAGGTCGAGGTCGAAGACCGGGAACCGCTCGCGCAGCGGCGCCGCGCTGTCCTTGCCGTCGCTGGCGAGCACCCGCCACCCGTCGTCGAGCCGGACCAGCGTGGTCCCCTCGGTCGCGGTCCGGTCCGCGGCCGCCGAGCGCAGCGTCAGCGCGTCGAGCGTCGGTCCCGATGCCAGCACCGGGTGGAACTCGAAGTAGCGCGTCGCTGAGACGAACCCCACGAGCCACTCCTGGGTCCCCGGCGTCGGTCCGTCGACGCGCACGAGATGGGGGTCCCACACCCCGACCGAGGTCAGCCCGTCGGTGGGCAGGCGGAGCGGCCGGGTGTCGAGCACGTGGGTCCCGGTCGTGACGTCGGCGGTGGTCTCCGCCAGTGTCGACGCGACCGTCGACTGCTTGCCACCGTCGAAGTCGCCCCAGGTGCTCGTCGCGACCAGCCAGTGCTCCCCATCGCGCATGACGTGGCACGCGTGGTCGCCGAAGACGCCGGGCCGGTCCGGTCGCCGGAAGAACAGGTCGGCCTCGTGGCGCAGGTCGAAGGAGCGCTCGTCCAGCGTCCAGACACTCGTGTGGCCGGTGTCGAAGAAGCCCGGGCCGGCGCTGGTCGCGCTGAGCAGCAGCCGCCCGTCGCGCCAGATCGGCGTCCCGTCAGCCTCGCTGACCAGCCGGATGTCGCGCAGCCCGAGCTGGCCGAACGCGCCCACGCGCACATCGTCGATCGGCGCATCGCCGTCGACCCTGAGCCGCAGCCCGGCGGTCACCTCCTCGCAGCGGGTGTCCACGCGGTCGGTCAGCGTCACCCTGCTGCGGGCCGTCCAGCCGCCCTCATCGTCGCCACGGGTCCAGATCGTCAGCCATGTCCCGGTCAGCGTCAGCGCCACCGCATCAACCTCACCCGTGGCGCGCCCACCACGCAGGCTGCGATGCCTGGTCACCCGGCCCGCCCCGTCGGTCACGTGCAGGCGGGCCACCGACCGGCGGGCGTCGTACTCCCCGGCCAGCCGTACGCCGCCGCTGGCGAGCTCGAGCAGCAGCCGACCAGCATCACCGACGAGCGTCGCCTCGATGGTGACGAACGGGGCCGGCGCGGGCATCGGCATGCCAGCCCGTGCGTCCTCGACGGACACCGTCCTGGCCCCGGGCGCGAGCAGCGCGAAGGGCCGGACCTGGGCGGCGATCGTGAGAGCCATCGACACCACCCAACCACGGGGCCACGGGGCGGCCGGTCTAGATCCCGCGCAGCTCGGCCGTCAGGCCCAAAGTTAAACGTGGCACAGTGGGCCCTGCCTGGCTCGCCAGGTGGTCGGCCTCTGCTGACGGACTCGGGAACGTTCTTCGGGTCCGGTGCGGCATATGGGGGCCGCACCGGGGCCCGAGTTCGGTCCTCCCTCTCGCCGAGATCTCGGCGTCCCGAGCTGTCGCGTCAGTGCAGGCGCGCGAGGTAGGCCGCCCCGCGGCGCAGATCGCGCAGCCCCCGCTCCCAGGTGATGCCGACGACGGTGAGCACCGTCCCAGCCACGGCGATCAGCAGCCACGGCGGCAGGGCGGCGGCATAGGGCCCGGCCTCCCGGATCACGAGGAGCGCGCCGATGACGGCGCCGACCACGAGCGGCCCGCCCCAGTGCAGCCGCGTCCCGACCAGGACGAGCGCGAGGGCGGCGGCGCCGAGCAGGAAGGCCCGCCACGAGACCGGGTCGCCACCGAGGACCTGCAGCAGCGTCGGCACCGTGGCCAACGAGAGCCCCGGCGTCAGCGCCGTCATCGTGGGCAGGCCGCGGCGCAGGACCGCCACGAGACCGACGGCGACGAGGACGAGCGCCGACGGCAGCGTGTAGGCCTCCGGGGTGGTGACCCCGGCGTCATAGAGCCTGACCCAGGTGGCCATCGCGAGCATCAGTCCACCCGACCAGGCGAGCTCACGACGATGCTGGTTGACCAGGGACGAGACAACCTGGGCGGCTCCGGCGAGGGTCAGCACGATCGCCAGGGCCCACCAGCCGCGCGAGTCGGAGACCAGGAAGCCGGCGGCGGCCGAGGCGAGCCCCGCCGCCAGCGCCGTGGCGGCAGCGCCGCCCTCGACCGGGACCTGCGCGGTGAGCACGGCGAGCAGCCCGAGCCCGATGAGCACGGGGATGGCACGCCACTCGGGCTCCAGCCCGGCCAGCTCCGCGACCGTCCAGATCAGGGCGCCGCCCGCCACCGGGGTCAGCACCCGCCCGATGTCGGGCACGAGGTCGGACCGCCCGAGCGCCCACCAGCCGACGGCGAGCAACGTCGCCACAGCCAGCACAACCGCGGTCAGCACGTCGCTGGCCAGCGCGGTCGCGAGCGCGAGGCCGACCATGCCGACTGCCGCGAGGGCCGGCACGTCGTCGCGGTCGAGCAGGCCGGACACCGACACCATGCCGAGGCTCAGCGCGCCGAGCAGCACGCAGGCCATCACGAGCCACAGCGGCACGGCATAGGACGCGACGGTGGCGACGACCGCCACGAGCACCAGTGTCCCGGCGACGACTCGGGTCGGCCGCGGTTCTGGCCTGAGCCCCAGGCCGCGACCGGCGGCAGCCGCCACCAGCAGCAGCACCATGGTCCCGACCGGCAGCAGCAGCGGTTGCACGTCGTAGGACGAAGCGGGGAGCCGGACGCCCGCACCGGCGGTCCACGGGTCGCCGACGCCGGTGACCCGCTCGAGAGCATCGGCCACGATCTGGAGCAGCAGCACCGCCGCGATCGGGAATGCGGGCAGCAGCGCCACCAGGCCTACCGGCCGCCACCGGGCCGGGCCGACGAGAGCGGCGAGGGCCCAGATCGTCAGCGCGACCAGCGTGCCGGCCAGGACGGCCGTCGCCGGCTCCTCTGCCAGCGGTGCGAGGGCGATGATCGTCAGCAGCAGCGCCGGACCGCCGCCGAGGAGCACGGGCGCCCACGGGCGGCGGTGCGCCACGACGAGGGGCGCCGCGAGCAGCAGCGCCGCCGCGACCACCGGCCAGGCCAGTCCCTCGACCCACAGTCCGCGCAGGCTCGGGTCGTCCGTGAGGCGCACGAGGCCGTTGCCGAGCAGCGGGAGCCACCACAGCACCGCCGCGGCGCCGGCGGTCCAGGGCAGCACCGCCAGCCCGGCGCGGTGCGTGACCAGGGCGACCAGGAGGAGCACCGCGACGCCGACGGCACTGCTGGTGCTGATGTGGTCGGTGACCTCGACGAGCCCTGCGACGGCCACCCAGCCGGCCAGGCCCACGACGACCTGGGGGGCCACGAGGGTGGGCTGCCCGCGAGACGAGAGCAGCGCGGCGCCTGCGGCGGCGACGGCCACGACGAGTCCGACGATGAGGGGCAGTGCCCCGGGTGCGAGCGTGCCGAACCAGCCGGCGTTGTCGGCGCCGGTCACGTCGAGGGCGAGCAGGCCGAGGGCGACCGTGCCCAGCGACTCGGCGGCAGCGCGCAGCCGAGTGCGGTGTGACCACCAGGTCGCACCGGCCGCGAGTGCGGTGAGCGCGACGAGCACGGCGGTGCGGCCCCCGACGCCCAGCCAGGCCCACGCGACCGCGAGGAACGTCACGGCCGCCACCAGCAGGCAGAGCGCGCCGAGCGTGAGCAGGATCTTGGGCACCGAGGCGCCGCTGAGGCCGGTCCCGGCCGCGCGTGCGGGACGCGCCGGAGCGACGTACGGCGGCAGGCCGGGCGCGGTGATCGGCGGGATTGCCACCCCGGCCTCGGCGCCGGCCGGTGGAGTGACGGGCAGGGGGGCGATCACCTGCTGGGAGCGCAGCTCGGCGAGCAGCCGGTCGGCGCTCTGCAGGGTGGCGAAGAGGGACGCGGCCACCGGCCCCCCAAGGGGCAGTCCGCACGCGGGGCAGGAGGTGGGTCGTTCGGCGATGGAAGCGCCGCAGTCGGGGCAGCGCGACGGGTCCGCGAAGATCCTCATGATCCCACCATGGCACCGCCGGGCCGGAGCAGGCTCCGACCCGGCGGCTCATCTTCAGCTGAGTACCAGCACCCAGCTCGGGTGGGGTCTAGTGCAGCGTCATCCGCGGCTCGCCACCGACGACGCCGGTGCCGGAGACGGTGCACGTCCCGCTGCGCGGCAACCCGCCGTTCCACACCTGTCGGACGCAGGACCGCAGCGCCATCTGGGCCCAGTAGTTGGGGTGCAGCGACTCCTGGAGGTAGTAGCTCGAGCCGATCGTCGAGACCGTCCGGATCTGGTTGATCCACTCGGTCTTGTCGACGGCCGTCGCCTGGGTCCACGAGCTGAGGCCCTTCTCCTC
>JAGQUE010000517.1 GCA_020438665.1 Nocardioidaceae bacterium
GAAGATCGACGGGTTGGTGGTCACCCCGACGACGCTGGAGTTCTTCATGAGCTCGGCCAGGTTGCCGGTCTCGATGCGCTCGCGGGACAGGTCGTCCAGCCAGATGGACACGCCGGCGTCGGCGAGTCGTTGGAGTCGCTCGGACATGAGGTCCCTCTTCCTTGGGTCTGTGGTGGTCGGTGGTCGGGGGCGGTCAGCCGGTGACGGAGTGGATGCTGTCCTGCGCGGCGGCCGCGACGGCCTCGGCGGTGAGGCCGAACTCGCGATAGATGCGCTGGTAGTCGGCCGAGGCGCCGTAGTGCTCGATGGAGACGATGCGGCCGTGGTCGCCGACGACCTCGCGCCACCCCAGCGCGATCCCGGCCTCGACCGAGACGCGGGCCTTGACGGTCGGCGGGATGACGGTCTCGCGATAGGACTCGTCCTGGTCGTCGAACCACTCCCGGCACGGCATCGACACGACGCGCGCCCGGATGCCCTGCTCGGCAAGCAGGGCGCGGGCGGCGACGGCGATCTGGACCTCGGAGCCCGTGCCGATCAGGACGACATCCGGCAGCCCACCGTCGACGTCGAGCAGGACATAGCCGCCGCGGTGGACGTTGCTGGTGTCGCTGAATCCGTCGGTGTCGCGTGGGAACGTCGGCACGTTCTGGCGGGTCAGGCACAGCCCGGCCGGACGGTCGGTGTGGGAGAGCACCGCCTGCCAGCAGGCTGCCGTCTCGTTGGCGTCGGCCGGGCGGACGACGTCGAGCCCGGGGATGGCGCGCAGCGCGGCGACGTGCTCGATCGGCTGGTGGGTCGGGCCGTCCTCGCCCAGGCCGATGGAGTCATGGGTCCAGACATAGGTGACCGGGAGCTTCATCAGCGCGGCCAGCCGCACCGACGGTCGCATGTAGTCGGAGAACGTGAGGAAGGTGCCACCGAACGGGCGGGTGCCGCCGTGGACGGCGATCCCGTTGAGGATCGCGCCCATGGCGTGCTCGCGGATGCCGAAGTGGAGGACCCGGCCGGCGTAGGGGTCGCCCTGCCACATTGTTGTGGAGCGGTCGGCCGGCAGGAACGACGGCGCGTCGCTGATCGTGGTGTTGTTGGACTCGGCCAGGTCGGCGGAGCCGCCCCACAGCTCGGGGATCACCCCGGCCAGGGCGTTGATGACCTTGCCGGACGCGCTGCGAGTGGCGACGCCTTTCTCATCGGCCGGGAAGGTCGGCAGCGCGTCCGCCCAGCCGTCGGGAAGCGTGCGCGTCTGCAGCCGCTCGAACAGCGCCGGGTCGGCGGACGGCTTGGCCGCCCAGGCGTCGAACTCGGCGTCCCAGGCGGCCTGCGCCAGCTTGCCGCGGTCGACGGCGGCACGCGTGTGGGCGATGACGTCCTCGTCGACCTGGAACGTCTGCGCAGGGTCGAAGCCCATCAGCTCCTTGGTGGCGGCCACCTCGTCGGCGCCGAGCGCGGACCCGTGGGCCTTGCCGGTGTTCTGGGCGTTGGGCGCCGGCCAGGCGATGATCGTGCGCAGCCTGATGAAGCTGGGGCGGTCGGTCACGGCCCGGGCCGCCACGATCGCGTCATGGAGCGCGGCGACGTCCTCGCGGTAGCCGCCGTCGCCGCCGACCCAGTCGACGGTCTGGACGTGCCAGCCATAGGCCTCATAGCGCGCCGCGACATCCTCGGTGAGGGCGATGTTGGTGTCGTCCTCGATCGAGATCCGGTTGTCGTCATAGATGAGGGTGAGGTTGCCCAGCTGCTGGGTGCCGGCGATCGACGAGGCCTCGGCACTGACGCCCTCCTCGATGTCGCCGTCGCTGGCGATGACATAGATCTGGTGGTCGAACGGCGATTCACCGGCGCCGGCGTCGGGGTCGAGCAGCCCCTTCTCTCGCCGCGCCGCCATGGCCATGCCGACCGCGTTGCCGATGCCCTGGCCGAGGGGGCCGGTGGTCGTCTCGACACCGGCCGTGTGGCCATATTCGGGGTGGCCGGGCGTCTTGCTGCCCCAGGTGCGCAGTGCCTTGAGGTCATCGAGCTCGAGGCCCCAACCACCGAGGAAGAGCTGGATATAGAGGGTCAGGCTCGAGTGGCCGCAGGACAGCACGAACCGGTCACGGCCCGGCCAGTGCGGGTCGGCCGGGTTGTGCCGCATCACCTTCTGGAACAGCAGGTAGGCCGCCGGGGCCAGGCTCATCGCGGTGCCAGGATGGCCGTTGCCGACCTTTTGGACGGCGTCCATCGCCAGGACGCGGACGGTGTCGACCGCCCGGTCGTCGAGCTCGGTCCAGTCCAACGGTGCGGACTTCGTGGTCACGGCGTTCCTCTCATCGACGGCGGGGTCTCCCCGGACGCTGGGCGCACCCCCTGAGCCGGGGCCGCACAGCACAACCGAGCCTACTCAGCCGCGGGTTAGACTCACCTCACGCTGTCCACCGCGCGGTCCCGTCGCGCCCAACTCCTGCGAACTGCTCCGAGGTACCCGTGACTGATGTCGGCCATTCGACGTCTGCAGGCGTGCCCGCGGAGCCCTCTCAGCGGCCGTCCAGGGCCGGTGTGAAAGACGTCGTTGCTGCCTATGTCGGGCTGATGAAGCCCCGGGTCATCGAGCTGTTGCTGCTGACCACGGTGCCGGTGATGTTCTTCGCGGCGCGCGGCATCCCACCACTCGGCCTGGTCGCGGCCACGGTCGTGGGAGGCGCGCTCTCGGCAGGCTCGGCGAGCGCCCTCAACTGCGTTTATGACCGCGACATCGACGAGCAGATGCGCCGCACCCGTCGTCGGGCGCTGCCGCGGCACATCGTGTCCCCGGGTGCCGCGATGGTCTTCGGCGTCAGCCTCGGCGCCGTCGCCACGGTGATCCTGGCCGTGTGGGTGAACTGGCTGTCGGCGTTGCTCGCGCTCGGCGCGGAGGCGTTCTATCTCGTCGTCTACACGATGATCCTCAAGCGCCGCACCACCCAGAACATCGTGTGGGGTGGGATCGCCGGCTGCTTCCCCGCCCTGATCGGTTGGACCGCCGTGACCGGCCAGGTGGCGTGGACGCCGATCGTGCTCTTCCTCGTCGTGTTCTTCTGGACCCCGCCGCACACCTGGGCGCTGGCGCTGCGTTATCGCGAGGACTATGCCAACGTCGACGTGCCGATGCTGCCGGTGGTCGCCAGGGCCGACGTCGTCGGGCGCCAGGTCGTCCTCTACACCTGGGCGACCGTGCTGACCTCGCTGGCGCTGTGGCCGGTGGCCGACACGGGCTTGTTCTATCCGATCGTCGCCGGGTTGCTCGGCCTCGTCTTCGTCGTCGAGGCCCATCGGATGTGGGCGCGCACCCGCCGCACCGACGCCCTGGCCGAGATCCAGCCGATGCGGCTGTTCCACATCTCCAACCTCTACCTCGCGCTCCTCTTCGTGGCCGTGGCGATCGACCCGCTGCTCGCACGCTGAGCCCGCCGCGGTCGGCCGCGACGCGCACTGCGCGGACTTCTCGAGAAATCTTCTCGGCAGGGGCAACCAAATCGCGGTCGAGTGCGTCTATCCCAGTGACGACGGTGAGCCTGTTCACGGGGGTGCGGGCGAACCGTCGTCACTTTTCGTGGCGTGTGAGGATCGTGGGCGTGCCTCACTCCGCCTCGACCTACCGCGACCTCGCCGAACGGGCCTGGTCCTGGGTGCTGTCCCAGGTGCGCGAGGGTGACGAAGGGCTCTGGCTGCCCGAGCACCCCGGCCAGCAGCAGCTGCCGGACTTCCCCTATGACATGCACTCCGGGGTCGGTGGGCTCGCGCACGTCCTGGCCGAGATCGGGCTGACCCGCCCGCTCGCCGACGGTGAGGTCGCGCTGGCCGAGGGCATCGCGCAGACGGTGTCGCGCAGGGTGCCGACCGAGACGGAGTACGGCTATTTCGACGGTCTCGTCTCGACGCTCGGCGTACTCCTGGCGATCGGCGCCAGTGGTGTCCCCGTCGTGGTCGAGCGGTTGACGGAGCTGGCCACGCCCGACGGCTGGCGGCCCTCCTTCCTCGGCCCACCCGAGACCGCGCCCGATCCCCGTGTCAACGACGTCACCCTCGGCACGGCCGCCGTGCTCGTCGGTGCGCTCTGGGCCGACAAACACGACGTGGCCGGTGCCGGCGAGCTCGCCGACCGGGCCGCCGACATCCTCCTCGCCGAGGCCGAGGACGTGCCGACCGGGCTCGACTGGGGCATGGTCCCGCGCAGGTTCGCGGTCGGCGAGCCTCGTCGGCGGATGCCGAACTGGTCCCATGGCCTCGCCGGCATCGCGGGCGCCCTGGCCGCCGCCGGTGTCGAACGGCGGAGACCCGACTGGGTGGACGCCGCCCGGCGGGGTGCGGAGCACCTCGTCACGCTCGGCGACACCAGTGATGGCGGCTTCCGGGTTCCCCATGTCATCCCCGGCTCCGACGACCTCGACACCTTCACCTACTCCTGGTGCCACGGCCCGACCGGGACGTCGCTGCTGTTCGCCGCGCTCGACCGCGCCGGCGTTCCCGAGGTCGCCGGTCGCACGCCGGGCGCCTGGGAGCGCGCCTGCCTGCACTCGGTGCGGCTCGCCGGCGTCCCCGAGCGGCGCTCTCCCGGGTTCTGGGACAACGACGGTCGCTGCTGTGGAACGGCGGGTGTCGGCGACGTCGTCCTCAATCTGTGGCAGCGCCACGGCGAGGACCGCGACCTGGATTTCGCGACCGTGCTCGGCGACGCGCTCGTGGAGCGGGCCATCGCCGACGGTGACCAGGCCTATTGGCGGTTCGTCGAACACCGCAACGAGGACCCGCTCCTGCCGCCGGGGATCGGCTGGATGCAGGGCGCCGCCGGCATCGCGGCCTACCTGTTCCGGATCGGCCGCATCCTCGACCACGGGCGGCAGGCGCCTGCCGTCGCGCGGATGGACACCTGGTGGGCGCTGCCGGAGGGGTGAGCGCTCCAGGCTCAGACCGTGATGGAGAGCGTCACGGCGACGGTCATGCCGACCTCGAGCGACTCGCCCATGCGGACGACGTCCTTGAGGGGCACCAGGTAACCGCCGTTCTTGGGGAGCAACGACGTGGTCCACTCGGTGGCACCGATGCGGGCGGTCACCGGGATCACGCCCCAGCCATAGGTGACCAGCGCGGCGACGGCGTGGATCTCGGCGCTCTCGTCCTCGGGCACGGCCACGAAGTGGTAGGGGGAGGGGCCGCGCCAGTGGAACACGTCACCGCGGAAGCTCAGCTCCATCGCCGGACCGGGATCAGTCGGCGAGGACCGGCTCGGCGGGCCGGACCACGCTGACCGGCTGCTCGCGGACCTCGACCAGGAGCCACGTGACGGCGGCGGCGGTGAGCCCGGTGCCGAGCATGTGGAGCCCGACGACGAGCTCGGGGAGCCCGCTGAAGTATTGGACGAACCCGACGGCGCCCTGGGCGACCTCGATGCCGAGGAGGGCGTGGGCGGCCCGGTGTACACCGGCCGAAGCGCCGGTCGCCCGCAGCGCATAGAACAGCCCGACGCTGAGACCGAGGAGCAGGAACACCAGGTCGGCGTGGAGCTGGCTCATCTCCAGGGTGTCGAGCCCGTTGCGCGGGGCCTCGGAGTCACCGGCGTGGGGCCCGGCTCCCGTGACCAAGGTGCCGACATAGAACACCGCCCAGGCAACGCCGAACACCAGCCAGGCCAGCCGGACGACCGCCCCGCTGGACACGACCGGGTCGGGGTGGTCGATGCGGCGCAGGAACAGCACGGCCAGACTGACGATCGCCAGCGACGGGACCATGTGGAGGGAGACGACCCACGGGTTGAGGTTCGTCAGCACGGTGACGCCGCCGATCAGGGCCTGGGCCGGGATGCCGAGCCCGAGCACGACGGCGAGCCGCGTCAGGTCGGCCCGGCCCGACCGGCGCGCCGCGACGAAGGTGGCGATGGCCACCGCGACCAGGATGAAGGTCAGCATGCGATTGCCGAACTCGATGAGCGAGTGCAGATCGGTGGCTCCGTAGGGCGTGAACGACTCCGACGTGCAGCGGGGCCAGGTCGGGCAGCCCAGCCCCGACCCCGACAGACGTACGGCGCCTCCGGTCACGATGATCCCCACGTTGGTGACCAGCGTGGCCCAACCGGTGCGGCGCACCCACAGCAGCATGTCGGGCTCAGTCATCGCAGCGTTCCCTCATTCCCACGCGAACGTCCGGGCGGTCAACGCGGCGCCGACGAGCGCCCAGACCAGGAGCACCACCAGGTGGCTCCAGCCGATCCGGCCGTCGAGGAAGGCGGCCCGCATGGCGTCGCCCAGTGCCCCCGACGGTAGCAGTGGCAGCACTCGCCCGAGCGCGCCATAGGACGTTGTCGGAACCACGATGCCGCCACCGGCCAGGAGCAGCAGATAGACGAGGTTGGCGACCGCGAGGGTCGCCTCCGCCCGGAGGACGCCGGCCAGGAACAGCCCCAGCGACGCGAACGCGGCCACGCCCAGCACCACCGCCAGCGCGCCCCCCAGCCAGCTGGCCGGG
>JAGQUE010000518.1 GCA_020438665.1 Nocardioidaceae bacterium
CAGCGCCGGCACCAGAAGGTCGTCGAGGAGACCCCGGCGCCTCGCCTGCCCGAAGCCACCCGGGCCGCGCTCCACGAGGCCGCGCGGGCCGCCGCGGCGGCGGTGGACTACCGCGGCGCCGGGACCGTGGAGTTCCTCTATGACGAGGAGCGCGACGCGTTCTGGTTCCTGGAGATGAACACCCGGCTCCAGGTCGAGCACCCGGTCACCGAGCTCGTCCACGGTGTCGACCTGGTGGCGCTGCAGATCGCGGTCGCCGAGGGAGCCGCCGGCGCTCCGGTCCCGGGCCAACCCCACGGCCACGCCGTCGAGGTCCGCCTCTATGCCGAGGACCCCGCCGCCGACTACCGACCGCAGACCGGACGGCTCGCGACGTTCGAGATCCCCGCGACCGAGGGCATCCGCGTCGACGCGGGCTATCGCTCGGGCAGCGAGGTGTCGCCGTTCTATGACGCGATGCTCGCCAAGGTCGTCTCGTGGGCGCCGACCCGTGAGGTGGCGATCCGGCAGCTGGTGGGGGCGCTGCGGCGGGCGAGGATCCACGGGGTCACCACCAACCGCGACCAGCTCGTCGCGATCCTGAGCGACCCGGCGTTCCTGGCGGGCGAGGTCTCGACGGCGTTCCTCGACGGCTTCGTCCCGGCGGCGAGCGAGCCTGACGAGGGGGCCGCGGTCGCCGCTGCGCTGGCGCTCGCCGAGCTGCACGGCGCCCGCCGCACCGTGCAGCGGGGCATCCCCGTGGCCTGGCGCAACGTGCCGTCGCAGCCGCAGCGCACCGTCTTCGAGGAGGCGAGCGTGGCCTGGTGGGGCGGTCGCACCGGCTATCAGGTCGACGGGTTCGCCGTCATCGCCGCCGCTGTCGACACCGTCACGCTCGAGCGCGACGGCGTGCGGACGTCGTACGCCGTCAGCCACCACGACGGCCACGTCGACGTCGACTCGCCGCGCGGGCACCGGCGGCTGACGCTGACGCCGCGGTTCACCGACCCGGCCAGCCAGCACGCCTCCGGCAGCCTGCTGGCGCCGATGCCTGGGACGGTCGTGGCGGTCAACGCCGCGGTGGGCGACCACGTCGAGCCGGGCCAGGCCGTGCTGGTCCTCGAGGCCATGAAGATGCAGCACACCGTGACCGCCCCGCACGCCGGGACCGTCACCGAGATCGATGTCAGCACCGGTCGGCAGGTCGCCGCCGGGGACGTCCTCGCCGTCGTGACCGAGGACGCGTCCGCCACCGAGGAAGAGGGAGCCACCTCATGACCCAGATCGCCTTCACCGAGCCCGAGGAGCGCGTCGAGCTGCGCAAGCAGGTCACCAAGCTGGCCTCGAAGTTCGGCCGCGACTACTTCGTCGCCCAGGCCCGCTCCGGCGGCAAGACCACCGATCTGTGGCTCGAGATCGGGCGCGCGGGCTATCTCGGGATCAACATCCCCGAGGAGTACGGCGGCGGTGGTGGCGGCATCGGTGACGTCGCTGCGGTCAGCGAGGAGCTCGCCGCGCAGGGCTGCCCGCTGCTGATGATGGTCGTCAGCCCGGCCATCTGCGGCACCGTCATCACCCGCTATGGCACCGACGATCAGAAGCAGCGGTGGCTGCCCGGCATCGCCGACGGCACCGGCACGATGGCGTTCGCGATCACCGAGCCCGACGCCGGCACCAACACCCACAACATCACCACCACCGCACGCCGCGACGGTGACGGCTGGGTGCTCACCGGGCGCAAGGTCTATATCTCCGGGGTCGACGAGGCCGACAACGTCCTCGTCGTCGCCCGAACCGAGGACGCCAAGACCGGCAAGCTCAAGCCCTGTCTGTTCGTCGTCCCCACCGACGCGGCGGGCTTCGAGGCCCAGGTGATCCCGATGGAGATCGTGTCGCCCGAGAAGCAGTTCCAGGTCTTCATCGACGACGTCCGGCTGCCCGCCGACGCGCTGGTCGGTGACGAGGACGCCGGGCTCGTCCAGCTGTTCGCCGGGCTCAACCCGGAGCGGATCATGGCGGCGGCGTTCGCGACCGGCCTCGGGCGCTTCGCGCTCGACAAGGCGGCGGCCTATGCCAAGGAGCGCACGGTCTTCCAGGCCCCGATCGGCTCCCACCAGGCGATCGCGCACCCGCTCGCCCAGAGCCACATCGAGCTCGAGCTCGCCCGGCTGATGACCCAGAAGGCCGCCGCGCTCTATGACGCCGGCCAGGACATGGCGGCGGGCGAGGCCGCCAACATGGCCAAGTACGCCGCCGCCGAGGCCGCGGTCGCCACCGTCGACCGGGCCGTGCAGACCCACGGCGGCAACGGCATCACCCAGGAGTACGGCATGGCCGGGCTGCTCGTCGCTGCTCGCGCCGGCCGGATCGCCCCTGTCTCGCGGGAGATGATCCTCAACTTCGTGGCCATGCACTCCCTCGGGTTGCCGAAGTCCTACTGAGGCCCTGCCGCGGGTCGGACAACGTC
>JAGQUE010000519.1 GCA_020438665.1 Nocardioidaceae bacterium
GAACGTCTTCAGCAACGCCGACATCTCCGACGACATCCTCGCCGAGCTCGACGAGGACTGAGCCTGGCTCCACGCTGAGCGCGCGTCAGGGCTGACACGACGGGAAGGCACCCGCCTGCGCCGCGGTGCTGTGCCGAGCGAACCTGGCCCGCCGGGCTCGCTCAGTCGTTGGCGGAGTGTCCTCGGGCGCTCGCGTCCGCCACCGCGGCCTCGCGATCCTCCTGGTCGATGGTGGGCCACGTCTTCTCGATCTCGGCGTTCAGCTCGGCCCCGACGAGCACAGCCATGGCGGACAGATAGAGCCAGAGCACGACGGCGATCGGGGTGCCCAGCTGTCGATAGACCGCGCTGCCGGAGTCCCCGCTTCCCAGGGCGCTCACGGCGAGATAGGCACGCAGTCCGGCAGCGGCCGCCAACCACAGCGCCATCGCCAGCGCGGCGCCGGGCAGGTCGCGGTGCCACGGCGTACGCCAGGGGACCCCGACGTGATAGAGCGTGGTCAGGCCCACCATGACCGCGGTGACCAGCGCGGGCCAGTAGCCCCAGCTGAGCGCGGCCTTGGTCGCCGAAGCGACGCCGTCCGGGGCGACGTGGTCGATCAGGCGCGGCCCGAGGACCAGAAGGGGCAGGATCGCGACCGCGGCGAGCAGGGCGCCCACGGTGAGACCCAGGGCGAGCAGCCGGCGCCGCCACCCGGGGCGGGGTGACTCGATGTCATAGGCGATGACGAGCGTCTCGAGGATGCGGCTGGTGGCTCGCGACCCCGTCCACAGCGCGAGGACTGCGCTGATCCCGATCACGTCGGCGCGACCGCTGGCCAGCACCTGCCGGGCCACCGGTTCATAGGCCCCGAAGGTCGAGTCGGACACGAAGGTCCGGGGGACGTCGAAGACCAACCGGTCGAGCTGGTCGTTGCCGGCGGGTCCGAGCCGGCCCGCGACGAATCCCAGTGACCCCAGCACGACCAGCAGCAGCGCCGGCAGCGAGATGAGGATGAACAGCGTGGCCTCCGCCGCCAGTCCCGGAACGCGGTCGGTCAGGGAGTCGCGCACCGTGCGCTCGCCCAGGCGGACGCCGGCGCGAGCCGGAGCGGGCAGGCCGTCCACCGCGCCGTTCACGCTCTCCATCGCCGACCGCCAGATCGCACGCCCCCGGCCGCGCAGCTTCGACCAGCCACGCGCGGCGCGGGCGGACCAGGCCTCGGCTTGCTCCTGACGCGACATCGGTCCAGTGTTGCTCGGAGCCGCCAGCACCCCGGTGGAGGCGGCCCGCTGTCCCACGGTCCAGGCGTGTCGGCGAGGCCGGCGCGCGTGCCCGGGATAACGTGTCGTGCGAACACATGTTCGTACGACGGTGCAGGAGGTGCCATGCGGGTGCTCGGGATCGACCCCGGTCTGACCCGCTGTGGCATGGGCGTGGTCGAGGGATCGGTCGGGCGACCGCTGACCCTCGTCGACGTCAACGTGCTCCGCACGTCCGCCGACCAGCCGGTGGCCCAGCGCCTGGTGACCATCGAGAAGGGCATCGACGCCTGGCTCGACGACTACGCACCCGACGCCGTCGCCGTGGAGCGCGTCTTCGCCCGCTCCGACTCCAGCACGATCATGGGCACCGCCCAGGCGAGCGGCATCGCCATGGTCGCGGCCGCCCGCCGCGGCCTGCCCATCGCGCTCCACACGCCCAGCGAGGTCAAGGCCGCGGTCTCCGGCAGTGGCCGGGCCGGCAAGGCCCAGGTCGGCGCGATGGTGACCCGCATCCTGCGGCTCGACGCGCCGCCCAAGCCGGCCGACGCGGCCGACGCCCTCGCGCTGGCCATCACCCACATCTGGCGCGGCGGTGCCCAGGCCCGCATCGACGAGGCCCTGGCCCGCCAGCGCTCCGCCCTGACCTCCGGGAGGCAGCCGTGATCGCGTTCGTCCGTGGCCAGGTGGCCTCGGTGACCCTGTCCAGCGCGGTTCTCGAGGTGGGGGGTGTCGGGCTCGAGCTGATGTGCAC
>JAGQUE010000520.1 GCA_020438665.1 Nocardioidaceae bacterium
AAGCTGGGCGTGCGTCGAATCGCAGGAGGCTCCCGTCCCGCGCCTCACGATGACTCGGTGCGGTAGTCGCTCGGAGTGAAACCAAGCACGCTGCGGAAATCTCCCGTGAGGTGGGAGTGGTCGGTGTAGCCGAGTTCAGCTGCGATCGTCGCGAGGGAAGCGCTGGGTTGTTCGCGCACGACGTGAGCGGCATCCTGCAGTCGTCGGCGTCGGATGATGGCGGCCGGTGGCAGGCCGATGTATCGGTGTGTCATGCGTTGCAAGGTACGCAGCGACACCGCGAGTCGCACGGCAGCCTCGGCGGGGGTGTTCGCGCCGCCCTCACCGATCAGCACCTTCGGCATCGTGTTCGCGTGCCGAACGACGGACGAGAAGCTGCCTGCACGGGTGTTGAGCCATCGAGCGAAGATGTCGACGGCTTTCTCATGTCGGTCGCTTGCACTACCCATCGCCGCGACGACCTGCGCGTGAAGATCGGGAGCGCTGAAAGATTGCTCGGTATCGACCAGCGAGCTCGCATCCGAGGTCAACGTGTGCACCGCCGCGGGTCTCAGGAGTGCGCCCACCGCCCAGCCACTACCTCGCAGCATCCGTTCACTCATTCGCGTTGTCGCGCCAACGAGCGACACCCCGCGTGGCTCGATGACGAGGTTCAGTGCAGGATAACTGACGACCGTCTGACGCGAGACGACGCCTGGTTCGAGGTTCCACTCCGGGAGCCAGAACCACTGCACCAGTTCTTCGGCCGCTTGCGGGGGCGCGAAGCGGTGGAACGCAGGGAGCCGCGACGGGAACAGCACCCCTCGCGACTGGTCGAACATAGTTACAGGGTAGACGAGCTGACATGATGGCGCGCATCTCCAAGCGGACTGCTCCGCGACGACCGTACGGTGGTCGCATGACAGAGAAAGAAACGCCGAGCCGGGGCGTAACCGGCACATTCACAACGGACGGTCGACCGCACGGCATGACCTCACTGACCCCCTTCCTCGCACTGACGGATGCCGCCGGTGCGATCGAGTTCTACCGTGATGTGTTCGGCGCACGCGTCATCGACGTCACCGAGATGGACGATCAACTGGTTCACGCCGACCTCGACTTCGAGCTGGGCCAACTCCAGTTGGGGGTTCCCAGCCCGGACTACGCGCTTGTGCCCCCACCGGAAGACGACAAGGCATGCTATTCGCTCGGACTCTATGTCTCCGACGTCGATGCCGTGGTCGCGCGGGCGGTCGCGGCAGGGGCAACGATTCGTGAAGAGCTCTCGACCTTCGTCTCGGGCGACCGGTACGCCAGCATCCGTGACCCGTTCGGTGTGCGCTGGTCTGTGATGAGCCGGATCGAAGACTTGTCCCAAGAGGAGAGCTCCCGCCGGGTCGCAGAGTGGGCCGCATCGTACTCATAAGGAGATCCGTCCCGTCCGACGTGGTCCCGTGTCTCTGCCCGGGCTATCCCTCGGGGTGTAAACTCGGGGGTGACAACCGCCCTGGGAAGAGATAGAGGTCGGGCATGACAATCTTCAACGGTCTGCTTGACAGTGAAGTGTCTGGGTGGGCCGAGGTTCTGGCGCATCGGAGCGACGACGCGGCGATAGCCGCCGTGAAGACTAGGTTTGTCGAGGCGGGGGTTCCCCTGGAACTCGTGGCCGACACACTTCGAGACGGCGGGGATGCTCTACATCGCGCGGCTGCGTCCGGCCATCCGAACTGGACTGCCCGGTTCGGCGGATTGCTTGCGGTGGCACTGTTGGCCGGCGAGGTCGCCGCGTACTCCTCGCACCTGGTTGCTCGCGCTTCTGCCGTCCGCTCGGTTGCAGTGGACTCATTGCTCGAAGACTTCAGCGCCGTATCGGTAGCAGCCAAACTCGGCGTGTCTCGACAGAAGGTGTACGAGATCGGCCGCGGCGGCGCGAGGCTACGAGAATCAAGAACAAGACCATGACCAATCAGCCTGAGCGAATGAGTCTCCCCGCGTCCGACGCTCCGTTGCACCCGCTCGATATCAGGGAGGCACGGGGCTACTATCTGGCTGCGACCCTTCTCCGGCTCTTTGTCTCGCCCACCGTCTTGGTGGCCTCAGTGCTGCTTCTCTGGGTAGTGAGCAACAACTCAGTGACGCCGGTTCTGGGCCCCATTATCGGATTGACGTTGATCGCCTACGTCGAAAGAAAGTACCGTTCCGACGCTTGGGCCTATATTCCGCGCCGACAGCAAGACGTTGGCAGGGACGAGCCGGCCAGTCTCGCGTTGCTGGCGCGGGGCGTCGAGGTTGCTGTACTCGCGGTAGCGACGGCAAGCTTTGTGTCCAGCGTCGGGATGCGGCTCGTGCCCACACGCG
>JAGQUE010000521.1 GCA_020438665.1 Nocardioidaceae bacterium
GGACCGGCTGCTACGGAGCCTGGGCCGGGTCAGGCCTCGCTGACCAGCACGCCGCGGCGCTCGATCGGCAGGTCGAGCGCGAGCCAGCCGGCCGGGCGGCGCGCCAGCAGCTCGCGGGTCCCGCCGGGTCCAGCGGTGCCTGTCGAGAACGCCAGCACGGTCGGTCCGGCGCCGGAGACGATCGCGGCCACGCCGTCGGCCCGCAGCGCGTGGACCAGGGCCAGCGAGTCGGGCATGGCGCGCTCGCGATAGTCCTGGTGGAGCCAGTCGCGGGTGGCGGCCCACAGGTGCTCGGGACGCCCGGCGAGCGCGGCCACGAGCAGCGCGGCCCGGCCGGCGTTGGCGGCGGCGTCGCGGTGGGGCACCGACGCCGGGAGCAGCCCTCGCGCCATCGATGTCGCCACCGGGGTCGGCGGGACGAAGACGACGGTGCTGACCCGGGGGTCCACCCCCGACGGAACGGCGAAGAAGGTGTCCTCCTCCTGCCCGGAGATGACGAAGCCCCCGTGGAACGCGGGGGCGACGTTGTCGGGGTGACCCTCCATGAACGCGGCGAGCTGGAAACAGGCGTCGTCGTCCATGAGCAGCGTGCCGCCGGCCACCAGCGAGCGCGCCAGACAGATCCCGCCGACGATGGCCGACGAGGACGACCCAAGACCCCGGCCGTGGGGCACGGCATTGGTGCACGACAGCGAGATCCCGGGCGGCCGGGCGCCCATGACGTCGAACGCGGCGCGCATCGCGCGGACCACGAGATGGCTCTCGTCGTCGGGGACCGAGCCGGCGCCCTCGCCGCGGGTGTGCACCGCGAGGCCGCCACCGGTGACCTCGCCGACGAGCTCGTCGCGCAGCCCGAGCGCCAGGCCGAGGCAGTCGAACCCGGGCCCGAGGTTGGCGCTCGTGGCGGGGACAGTGACGCGGACGGGGCCGTCGACGAAGGTCGCCACGGCGACCTCAGGCCAGCCCGGCGGCGCGCGCCGCGGCGTCGACGTCGGCGTCGACCACGACCGAGGGAAGCTCCACCGACTCCAGGGCCGTTGCGGTGTCCTTGAGCCCGTGACCGGTCACGGTGATGACCACGGTCAGCCCGGCATAGGACTCCCCCTGCGCCAGGTCCTGCAGCAGCCCGGCCACCCCGGCGGCCGAGGCCGGCTCGACGAAGACGCCGTCGTGACGGGCCAGCTCGGCCTGGGCGGCCAGGATCTGCCCGTCGGAGACGGCCGCGAAGCGACCACCCGACTCGTCGGCAGCGGCGACCGCGAGCTTCCAGGAAGCGGGGTTGCCGATGCGGATCGCGGTCGCCTTGGTCTCGGGATCCGGGAACGGCTCACCGGTCACCAGCGGCGCGGCCCCCTCCGCCTGGAAGCCACGCATCCGGGGCTTGCGGGTGGCGAGCCCGAGGTCGGCGTACTGCTCGTAGCCCATCCAGTAGGCCGAGATGTTGCCCGCGTTGCCGACCGGCAGCAGGTGGACGTCGGGCGCGTCGCCGAGATAGTCGACGATCTCGAAGGCCGCGGTCTTCTGCCCCTGCAGCCGCACCGGGTTGACGGAGTTGACCAGCGCCACGGGGTAGTCCCACGAGAGCGCCTTGGCCATCGACAGGCAGTGGTCGAAGTTGCCGCGCACCATGATGATCCGGGCGCCGTGCACGATCGCCTGCGCCATCTTGCCGGCGGCGATCTTGCCCTCGGGGATCAGCACGAGCGG
>JAGQUE010000522.1 GCA_020438665.1 Nocardioidaceae bacterium
GTTCACGCCTGGCAGACCGGGCAGGACACTGCGGCAGCCGAGCGAGCGATCACGGGCAAGCGTCCGGCGCTCACCCCGCCTCCCGAGCGATCGCCGAACAGTAACGACCGGACGAGGGCCCTCGCTGCCCGTCCGGCCAGCCAACCCTGCTCTCGCGCATAAGGAGGCCCCGGTGCTGTATCTGGCGAACCCGTGCGGGAACGAGGAGATCACCGCCGCCATGGCAGAAGGTTTGATCGGGTTGATCGACACTCCGAGACAGGGCAACCGTCGGCCGCCCAGGGTTTTGTGGTGTGCCGACAACGGCTGCTTCTCTGAACGATGGGAGCCGGCGGAATGGTGGAGATTCCTCGAGGCGAATGCCGCTGATGCCGCCACGTGCCTGTTCGCGACAGCACCCGATGTCGTCGGCGACGCAGTGGCCACCGAGGAACGAGCCAAGCCGTGGCTGGCCAGGATCCGCGACTTGGGCTACCCGGTGGCGTACGTCGCGCAGAACGGCATGGAGTTCTCAACGTGGGACCTGTGGGATGAGATCGACTGCTTGTTCATCGGGGGGACAACGGCGTGGAAGCTTGGCCCCGAGGCCTGCAATCTGGCCGCGGTCGCGTCCTCGGTGGGCAAGTGGATCCATGTCGGTCGGGTCAATAGCGAGCGGCGTTTCCGCTACGCCCAGGCGATCCGGGCGGACTCGTGCGACGGGACCTACCTGACCTACGGTCCCAGCAAGAACCTGACCAACGTGCTGGCCTGGGAGCGGACCAACCAGCAGCCCGCTCTACTGGATGCCGCCGACGTGTGGCATCCCGGGCCCGACGTGGCGGGTGCGGGTCGGCCGGGGTTGTTGCCGCCGGCGCCCCAGCCGCCCGCGCACGGCGTGGTCGTTGCTGCGGCGAGGAGTCGCGCGGGGGTGCCGCGATGATCGCGAGCAAGCCGGTCCGGCTCGTCTCCCTGGCAGTTGTGGCCCTGGTCGTCACGCTCGGCGTCCGCGGCGTCGTGAATGGCTTCGCCTTCGACGGCGACCTCCTCGACTCCCGGCCGGCACCGGGTGCGTCGGGCGGTGTCGAGCGGACATCGGCAGTTGTGGCCTACGTCCTGGACGGCGACACGGTCCAGGTGACCACCCGTGACGGCCGCGAGCCGCGAGTGCGGTTCCTCGGGATCAGCGCTCCCGAGATCCCGCACACCGGCAAGCCGGGGGAGTGCTACGGCCAGTCCGCGACCCGCCACCTCGAGCAGCTGCTGCCGGCCGGCGCCCACGTGATGCTCGTGAGCGATCCGACCCAGGACGACGTCGACGACTACGGCCGGTGGCTGCGCTACGTCCAGGCCTCGGGGCACGACGTCGGCGCTGCCCAGATCCGCTCCGGGGCGGCCGCGGCTCGCGACAGCTCGTCGCCTGTCTCTCGCCACGCGACGTACGCCGACCTCGAGCGCGAGGCGCGCGACCGGGCGGCCGGGATGTGGTCGGCATGCCACTGACGAACGCAGCGGCACCCGAACTGACTCGGGCGGAGGGGTTTACAGCGGGTATAGGGGGGCTATACCGTATAGGTAGGCTATACCGCTGGGTTGGCCGCATCCGTTAGGCGATGGAGGTCGTCAGATGAGCACCTGCGAGGGATGTGCGGTTGAGGGGCACGGTCAGGGGGCGTGCGCGAACCGGGACCTCCCGCTGTGTGCTCGGACCTGCAACTGCCGGCACGGTGCACCCGAGTCCGACCCGGCTCCGTACTGGACCGCCCTGAATGCGGCCGGTCCGGGAGGGGCGGAGCGATGAGGGGCAAGGGTCCGTACCCCTACCCGTGTCCGGAGTGCGGCGAGACGATCCAGGCGACCGCCCTGTACCAGGTTCGCCACAACGGGCCGTGCCGGGCCTGCATCCGAGTCCGCAACGGCTGGACGTGCCGGACCTGCGGTAGCAGCGACCCGCGCCATCCCTCCCCGTGCCCGCAGGGCGGTGTCGCATGAACGCCGAAACCTCGAGCGACAACTTTGCGCTGCTGCGCGATGCCGAGCGTCTCGACGCGGTGCGCGAGTTCCACCGCACCTGGGGCGACCAGGAGACCGACAGTCTCGACGTGCTCGACCTGTGGGAGCAGCTTGGCCGACTGCTGGGAGTAGCCCCGTGAGCGTCTACGTCATCCCGGAGCACCAGACTTCCTACTTCACCTGCGACTTCATCGGCGGCAAGCCCGAGCACCGGTCGGCCTGCAGCGCCGGCGTATCGGTCCGCTCAGACCAGAGCGCGCTGTGGCTTGACCCGTCCACCACGGAACTGCCGGTCGGATGGGTCCGCTCCGGCGGCGGGCGCCTGTGCCCCGATCACGCCGCCCGCGTCCCGAAGGACGGCCACGTGGCCTCGCTGGTCTTCTCAGGGACGGCGTCATGACGGGGGAGTGGGTCCGCAACTCCCACGGCCTGCTGCGCTGGATTCCGCCCAAGCATGGCCACGCCCGGATCTGGTCCGGCGTGAACGCTGAGGCCCGCCACCAGGGCGTGCTCGACGGCTACCACGGCAACCCGCCGCGGCCCCGTGACTCGTTTCCGACCGAGGAGGCCGCCCAGGTCTACCGGCTCGGCTACCTCGAGTACTTCCGTGGCCAGATCGGCCTATTCGCCGCCAGCGAAGGCCGCGCCCGGTCCGGTGCCGAACAGGACGGTGCGCCGTGCTGACCGAGGCGCAGTGGAGGCCCGCGCTGCAGCAGCGCCGCTTCAAGCACGACACCCTCGTCGCCGTCGACCTCTTCTCCGGGTTCGGTGGACTCACCCAGGGCATCGCGCACGCGGGCTTCGACGTGATCACCGCAGCCAACCACAACGAGTACAAGGTCAAGGTCCACGAGGCCAACCACCCGACGACCGAGCACTGGATCGCCGACCTGGTCGACACCGAGTCACCGGCCTACCACTCGGTCCGCGAGCTTCCGGCCGGCGACCTCCTCACCGCAGGCGTGAGCTGTACAAACCACTCGCCGGCGAACACCAAGAAGGCCTACGAGCAGGGCCTCTCGCTGTTCGACCTCGAGGACCCGGACTACGAAGCGCGCGTCACCCGCTCCGAGCGCGACCGGGCCACCGCGAACTGCGTGCTCGCGTACGCCGCCCAGCATCACCCGCGACTGATCCTCGTCGAGTGCACCACCGAGCTCTACTCGTGGGGACAGCTCGTCCCCGGCAAGCGGAAGGTGGGTGACGGGTCGACCTACCGGTGGTGGCTCAAGCAGTTCGACCTGCTGGGCTACAACCACAAGGTCCTCTACCTCAATTCGATGTTCTTCGGCGTCGGCCAGTCCCGTGACCGCGGCTACTGGGTCTTCTGGGACAAGAAGCTCCCCACGCCCGACCTGGACCACCGTCCCGAGTCCTGGTGCGACCACTGCCAGCGGATCGTCGAGGCGGTGTGGTCGTGGAAGACCGGCGTCC
>JAGQUE010000523.1:0-11014 GCA_020438665.1 Nocardioidaceae bacterium
AGGGCATCCCCTACACCGACAGCCGCGACGCCAACCCCGGCGAGGTGTGGGAGGAGAACGAGTTCTGGTTCGCGCTGTCGTGGGAGATCGACCCCGACGGGTCGCTCGGCATCCGCCAGTTCTTCGAGTCGCAGGAACGGCCCGGGGAACGGATGACGATGGACGAGTACTACGACATCCTCTTCGACAAGGCCGTGCCGGGCCTGCCGGCCGCGGCCGAGGCGGCGGGGCTGACCCCGCTGCAGTACATGCGCAAGTTCGGCGCTTTCGAGGTCGTCAAGGACCAATATCGTCTCGACGAGCGCCCGCTGACCGATGCCGAGCTCGAGGGTGCCGTCCCCGACGAGAACGGCGTGCTGCGCAAGCCGGTGACCATGGAGTCACAGCCCCCGCTCGTCGGCGAGGCGGGTGCGGTGGGTCTGCAGCACCAGGACGGCAGCAAGGTGTTCGGCTGGCTGTCGCCGTCCCGCAAGCTGGAGCTGTATTCCACGACGCTGGCCGACTGGGGCTGGCCCGAGCAGGCGACCCCCGGCTACATCGAGTCCCATGTCTCGGCCAACCAGATCGACCGCGACAACGACGAGTTCGTGCTGATGCCCAACTTCCGGCTGCCCACGCTGATCCACACCCGGTCGGGCAACGCGAAGTACCTCAACGAGATCGCGAACACCCACCCGCTGTGGTTCAACGCCGGCGACGCGGCCGCGATGGGTCTGGCGACGGGCGACCTGGCCCGGGTCTCCACCGAGATCGGCCACTTCGTGGCGCGGGTCTGGGCCACCGAGGCGATCCGCCCCGGCGTGGTCGGCATGTCCCACCACATGGGTCGCTGGTACCAGGACGGTCACCCGGGCAGCCGCTGGGTGATGGGCAAGGTCGACCTGACCCGCACCGACGACGGGGTGTGGAGCCTGCGCTACAAGGAGGGCATCAAGCCCTTCACCAGCGACGACCCCGACTCCGAGCGGATCTATTGGGATGACCCGGGCGTGCATCAGAACCTCACGTTCCCGGTCCAGCCCGACCCGATCTCGGGCATGCACTGCTGGCACCAGAAGGTGCGGATCGAGAAGGCACACCCGGAGGACCACTACGGCGACGTGTCGGTCGACGTGACCAAGTCACGCGAGGCCTACCAGCGGTGGCTGTCGATGACCCGGCCGGGCCCCGGCCCCGGCGGCCTGCGCCGGCCGGAGTTCATGATGCGCCACGTCACGCCGCGCCGGAAGGCCTACCTCTATGAGCCCGCCCGTTCGACGGAGGCCTGATCACCCGAGCAGGGAGCGAACGACGAGGGTGCCGAACAGCCCGATCCCGGTGCCGGCGACCGTCAGTGCCGTGACGAGGATCGGCCAGGACCGGGCCACGGTCGTGTCCGCGCGGACGTCGCTGCGGGCGGCGCGGTAGCGCGCCGGGGCGAGGAAGACGACGACCGCAACGGCGGCCGCCAGCAGGACCGCGCCCAACGCCGCCAGCGGCGGGGCCTCGCCCCGCAGGTGCAGCAGCAGGGCACCGACCGAGGCCAGCCCGAAGCCGGTGCGCTCCCACGCCAACGCGGTCCGCTCGAGGGCCGCGACCCGGTGCACCAGCTCGTCGTCGTTGTCGTCGGCCGACGAGGAGATCCTCGGTGCCATCAGGCGCTCAGAGCACCACGAGTGCGAAGATGATGATCACCACGATCACCAGCCCGCCGGACAGGATCTGGAGCAGATGCGGAGGCGGCAGCGGCTGGCTCGTGCGCAGGGCCGTCTCGGTCTGCCTCCAGCGTCGATAGGCCAGCAGCGCCAACACCACCGACAGCAGCACGAGCACCGCGCCGGCGGTGTGCTTGAGCCAGCCGGGCCCGAAGTCCGGCACCACCGACACCAGTGCCACGCCGCCCGCGAGGAGCGCGAGCGCCGTGCGGATCCACGCCAGGAACGTCCGCTCGTTGGCCAGGCTGAATCGGTAGTCCGGGTCGCTCCCGACGATGTCGTCGTCCTCCGCCATTTCGTGCCTCTCACTACTCACCCAGGCTGCCCTCACCACGGTATCCTCTCCCAATGGTTGTCCGGACAATTCGCGGGGTGATCTCCATCCCTCCCGTCGCAGGTGGCGCGGATGGTCCGGCCCACGCGGGGTGACCTGGTCGCCGGCATCACCGTGGCGTTGGTGCTGGTGCCCCAGGCCATCGCCTATGCCCTGCTGGCCGGCGTACCGCCGATCCACGGCCTCTACGCCGCCGCGGCCGCGCCGATCGTGGCCGGCCTGATCGGCTCCTCGCCCTACCTCCAGACCGGGCCGGTGGCACTGACCAGCCTGCTCACCTTCGGCGCCCTGGCGCCCAGCATCGCGATCGGCACCCAGGACTACGCCGCCCACGCGGCGCTGCTCGCCTTGATCGTCGGCGTGACACGCCTGGCCGTGGGTGCGCTGCGCGGCGGGTTCGTCGCCTATCTGATGAGCCAGCCCGTCGTCGCGGCGTTCACGCTGGCGGCCGCCGTGCTCATCGCCGGCTCCCAGGTGCCCTCGCTCCTGGGGGTGGCCGTCACCTCCGAGAACTCGCTCGTCGCCGCGGTCCAGGCGCTGGTGCAGCCGGCCGCGTGGCGCTGGACCGGCATCGCGATCGGACTGGCGGTCCTGCTCGTCACGGTCCTCGGCAAACGGCTCCACCCGGCGTTCCCGGGGGCTCTGATCGGCTCGCTGGGGGCACTGCTCCTCGCCAAGGTCGTCTCGCTCGGCGTCCCGACCGTCGGTGAGCTCCCCAGCGGCTTCCTGGTGCCCGACCTCGACCTCCCCTGGACCGCCACGCCCCGACTCCTGCTCGCGGGCGTGGTGATCGCGCTGGTCGGGTTCGCCGAGCCTGCCAGCATCGCCCGGCAGTACGCCAGCGCCGACCGGAGCCATTGGGACCCCGATCGTGAGTTCATGGGCCAGGGGATGGCCAACCTCGGCGCCGGAGTCTTCGGAGGCTATCCCGTCGGGGGGTCCTTCTCGCGCTCCGCGCTCAACCGGCTGTCCGGGGCCCGCACGCGGTGGAGTGGCGTGATCACCGGCTTGGCGGTCCTGGCCACGCTGCCGGCGGCACCCTTCCTCAGCGACATGCCCAAGGCCGCCCTGGCGGGGCTGATCATCGCCTCGGTCATCCCGTTGCTCAACCCCGACCCGGTCTGGCGCACGCGCGGATTCTCGCCCGCCCAGTTCGTCGTTGCCGCCGTCACCTTCACGGTGTCCGTCGCCGCGGCACCCCGCGTCCAGTGGGGCGTCATCGCGGGCGTGGCGTGTGCGCTGGCGGTCCACCTGTGGCGCGAGCTCGGGCTCGACATCGAGACCTGGCGCACCGGCGACGTCCTCAACGTGCGACCTCAGGGGGTGCTCTACTTCGGCTCCGCACCCCTGCTCGAGACGCGGATCCTCGCCGAGCTGGCCGACCATCCGAGCCTCGGCCGGGTCAAGCTCCACCTCCAGCGCCTCGGCCGGATCGACCTCACCGGCGCGCTCGTCCTGCGCGCGATCACGCGTGACCTGGCCCGGGCCGACGTTCCCGTCGAGATCCAGGGTGTCCAACCCCATTGCCAGCGCCTCGTGGAGTCGGTCTTCTCCCGCGACGAGGTTGGCTACACTCGGCGCCCGGAGAACGATCTCGCCCAGCACCACCACGTGGAGGACACCGATGACTCGTCTCCGCGGCCCGCGGACGCTTGAGCGGCAAGCGGACCGACCGCTCTGGAGCCAGCTTCGCGACGACCTGATCCGCCGCCTCGAGGGCGGGGAGTTCGACCCGCGGTTCCCCGGGGAGCTCGACCTGGTCGTCGAATATGCCGTCAGCCGACACACCGTCCGCGAGGCGCTGCGACGGCTTCGGGCCGACGGGCTCATCGAGTCCTCGCGCGGCCGCTCCTCGGTGGCCCATCGTGGAGTGATGTCGCAACAGCTCGGTGCGATGTACTCCTTGTTCCACGAGCTGGAGTCGCGCGGCTTCGAGCAGCGCAGCCGGCTGATCGCACTGGAACGGCGCGCCGATGCCGAGGCCGCCGAGCGGCTCGGCCTGCCCGGTGACACCCCGTTGGTCTATCTCGAGCGGGTCCGCCTCGCCGACGACGAGCCCATCGCCTGGGACCGCGCCTGGCTCGACCCTCGGCTGGCCGAGCCGCTGCTCGAGGTCGACTTCACCCACACCGGTCTCTACGACGAGTGGCAGCGCTCCGCCGGCATCACCCTCACCGGTGGCACGGAGTCGATCACGGCCATCGTGCCGGGCAGCGACGTCAAGGCGTTGCTGCGGTCCAAGCGTGGCGAGGCCGCGCTGGTCATCGAGCGCATCGGCCTCTTCGAGAACCGGCCCGTGGAGTTCCGCATCACCGTCGTCCGCGGCACCAAGTTCAGCTTCCGGGCCGACTGGGCCACCGGGCGCAGCTATCAGGTGGGGATCGTCGGCACCGACAGCTCCGCAGACTGACCCTCGCGGCCGCGATGGCGGCGCAGGGTCAGCGCGAGGGACTCGACGGTATAGAAGGCGACATAGGCCAGCGACAGCCCCAGCACGACCGGGTGGGGGTCGGGCATCTGCGCCACGATGATCGCGTAGGTGACGAACCACGCCGCGGTCGAGGCCATGTTGGCGTACCAGAGTGTCTCGGTCCGCGAGGGATAGACGTACTTCACCGGGACGAAGACCAGGATCGAGAAGATCACCAGCAGCACGGCGGCGGTCGACCGCCCGAGCCCGAGCACGACGATATAGAACGCGAGCACGTTCCAGTAGGACGGAAAGCCCATGAAGAAGTGGTCGTCGGTCTTGGCGTCGGACCGGCAGAACTGATAGCTCGACGCCAGCAGCGGAAGACCCGCCGCGACCCAGCCGGCCCAGCCCGTCGGCAGGTAGCCCGCCTCCCACAGCAGCACGGTCGGGGCGAACACATAGGTCAGGTAGTCGACGATGTTGTCGAGCAGGGCACCGTCGAACCAGGGGGTGACCTCCTTGACCCGGAGCCGTCGGGCGAGCAGGCCGTCGGTGCCGTCAACCACCATGGCGGCCAGGAAGAGCCACAGTGCCGCCCGGACGTGCCCGTCGACGGCGGCGGCGACCATCGCGAAGCCCAGCACCGCGCCGGTGGCGGTGTAGGTGTGGACGGCGACCGCACCGACGGTCGACAGGCGAGACATGCGGGCCAGTATCCTCGCGCGGCGGGTCGGCGTCAGGCCGACCCGCCCGCCGGACCGTCGATCGCGTCGACGGCCTCGGGGACCGATCGGTGCACCCGGCCCTGCGCGACCAGGGTGCGATAGGCGGTGTCGCGGGCGAGGATGTCGGACACCGGCCCGCGCATCGCGGCGAGGTGGACCTCGACGCCGGTGCTGGCGAGCTCCTCGCTGAGGGTGCCCAGCATGTCGACACCGGTGAAGTCGGCGGTGTTGATGGCGGTGCAGTCGATCACCAGGAACCGCGTCTCCGGACGGTTGCGGACCAGCCCAGCGAGCCGCTCGGCGATCGGCCGGGCGCTGGTGAACGACAGGGGCGCATCCACGCGCGCGATCACGACCTCGGGCCTGACGACGACATCGTGGCGGTGCACGTTGCGATAGACGCGCTCACCGAGCACCTGGCCGAGCTCGGGGATGTGGGGCCGCGCCGAGTGGCGCAGGAAGAGCCCGACGCTCACGACGACGCCGACGCCGAGCCCGGGCGCCGGGCCGAGCGACAGCGTCGCCACGGCCGTCACCAGCAGCGCGAGGAGGTCGCTGCGCCGCACCCGGCCGATGGCGACTGCTCCGCGAATGTCGATGAGGGTCGCAACCGCGACGACGATGACGGCGGCGAGCGCCACCTTGGGCAGGTGTGCCAGCAGCGGGGTGGCCGTGAAGAGGGCGATGACGATCAGCACCGACGAGATCACCCCGGACATCGGGGTCCGGGCGCCGGCGTTGAAGTTGACCGCGCCGCGGGAGAACCCGCCGGCGACGGGGAACCCGTGGAACAGGCCGGCGGTCAGGTTGCTCAGCCCTACCGCGACGAGCTCCTGGTCGGGCTCGACGCGGGTGCGCGAGCGCCGGGCGAACGCCGTCCCGGTGCTGATGGACTCCATGAAGGAGATGAGCGCGATCGCGGCCGCCGACGGCAGCAGCGCCTGCACGTCGGTCCAGCCGACCGCAGGCAGGCCGGGGGTGGGGAGCCCGGACGGCACGGCGCCGATCACCGTGACCCGGTCGTCCCAGCCGGCCACCCACACCAGGGCGGTCAGGACGGCGACGACGACCAGGGGCCCGGGCACCTGGGGAAGCCATCGCTTGAGCGCCACCAGGGTGGCCACGCCACCGGCGGCGAGGGCGGCGGTGAGCAGGCGGGCGTCGCCCAGCTGGGGTCCGATCAGGCGTACGGCGTCGGTGAACGTGCTGACCTGCCCGGAGACCGTCAGCCCGAGCAGGTCCTTGAGCTGGCTGGCCGCGATGGTCAGCGCCGCCGCCGAGGTGAAGCCGCTGATGACGGGGACCGACAAGAAGTTGACCAGGGCGCCCAGGCGGACCAGCCCGGCCGTCGTCTGGAGCGTGCCGACCATGACGGCCAGCAGGCTGGCCAGGGCGACATAGGTGACCACGTCGCCGTCGGCCAGTGGTCCCACCACGGCCGCCGTCAGCAGCGAGTCGATGGCGACCGGCCCGACGGAGATGTAGCGGCTGGTGCCGAAGACGGCATAGACGACCAACGACACCATCGCGGCATAGAGGCCGGCGATCGGCGGGACGCCGGCGAGGGCGGCATAGGCCATCGCCTGGGGGATCAGCATCACCGCGACCGTGGCGCCGGCCCGCAGGTCCGCCGTCAGGTCGGGGCGGCGGTAGCGACGTACCCAGACGGTGGAGGGGACGTAGCGGGCAAGCAACAGGGGCGCGGTCGTCATCCGCGCCCCTGCCGTGGAGGGTGGGTCACGAAACGGCGAGCTCCTCGGGCTGGTCCCGGCGCATCTTGGCGATCGCGGCGTCGATGTCGCAGGTCGGGCCCTGGTTGTAGGGAAGCCGCATGAGCAGGTTGCCCATCATGCAGGTGTTGCTGACCGCGGCGAAGGCCAGCCCGCCACCGATGCCGCCGGCCAGCCACTTGGCCTTGGGGAGCAGCGTGCTGGCGAGGACGGAGGTGAGCACGATCGACCCGGCGACCAGCCGGACCTGCCGTTCCAACGCCCACTTGTTCGACACCTCGCCATGCTCGATCGGCGCGCCGGCCTGGATCCAGGAGTTCATCCCGCCGCCGAGCACCACCATGTCCGACAGGCCGGCCGAGCCGAGCTTGACCGCCGCCTGCTCGGCGCGTCCACCACCCTGGCAGACCAGCACCATGGTCCCACCGGCGGCGGTCACGATGGTGCGCAGGTGCGGCTCGAGCTGGTCGACGGGGATGTTGATGGAGCTCGGGATGTGGGAGGACTCGAACTCCGCGGGGGTGCGGACATCGACCACGAGGGTCTTCGGGTCGGCCATCAGCTCCTGCGCCTGGCCGACCGAGATCGCCTGGCCGTCACGTGCGGTGATCGTCATCTCACGCCTCCGCCCCGGTCAGGTCGGGGATGCCCCCGGGGTTCATCACCCTGACGTCGTAGCCCTGTGAGGTCAGCCGGCTGGCGGCGATCACGGCCCGCCGGCCGCTGGCGCAGGCGATGAGGACCGGCCGGTACTTGTTGATCTCCGAGGGGATGCCCTGGGTGAAGATGTCGGCGACGAACCGCTCGACGGCACCGGGGTAGCGCCCTTGGGTGGCCCGCTCGTTGGGCATCCGCACGTCGAGCACCTGCATGTCGCCCTGCTCGACCAGCCGGCGCGCTGCCTCGATGTCGACGAGCTCGAAGTCGCAGTGCAGCGTGGCTCCGGAGACGTCGTTGACGATGCCGACGATGTTGTCGAACTGGATCTGGTGGAGCTGGGTGATGGCCGCCTCGACGTCCTGGTCGGGGTTGGCCACGATCACGATCGGCTCGTTGTAGGGCACCAGCCACCCCACCCAGGAGCCGAAGTCGTCGCCGAACTCGACGGCCACGGTGTCTCGCAGGACACCCTTGGCCTGGTCCTGGCGCGGGCGCATGTCGACGATGTGGACGTCCGTGCGCTCCTCCACCTCGGCGACCGACAGGCGCGGCACACGGCGCTCGGGCAGCGGCTTGACGCCCAGGGTGTTGGCCGGTCCCATGTAGCGGTAGAAGCCGGGGATCGGCATCGGGGACCGCAGCATCTCGTGGGCCAGGTCGTCGTCGGTCGCGCAGGCGAGCAGCGGGTTGCTCGCGATCTCCTCGCCGATGGTGGAGGTGAGCCTGCCGGCCCCGGTGGCGGTGCAGAACGAGCCCTCGCCGTGGGTCGGGAGGAGCTCGACGTCGGGCGGCAGTGCGGCCAGCCGGTTGATCGAGATGTGCTGCAGCCGCGCCAGGGTGTCGGCCCGCTCGGGGCCGAGCAGGTCGGGGCGGCCGGCGGAGCCGACCAGGAGGCTGCCGCCGGAGAAGACCGCGACCTCCTTGCCGTCGAGCAGGATGAGATAGCTGGTGTGCTCGGGGGTGTGGCCAGGGGTGTGGATCGGCCGGATGGTCAGGCCGTCCTCCCCGGCGATGTCCTCGAGGTGGAAGGCCGGGGTGTGACGGTAGGCGGCGGCGGAGGCAGCCGGCAGGATCAGCTGGGCGCCGGTGCGCAGTGCGGCCTGCTGCCCGCCCGACACGTAGTCGTTGTGCAGGTGGGTCTCGAGCACGAACCGCAGGTCGAGGTCGCGGTCGGCGGCGGCGCCCAGGAAGCGGTCGATATCGCGCTGCGGATCGACGAGGACGGCCTTGCCCTCGTGAGCCACGAGGTAGGTCTGGTCGCCGAGGCCGGGCGTCCGGAACGAGATGATCTCCATGCGGTTCCTCCTGTGTGATACCGGATGGGGTATCAAAGGTACGGTCATTTGCTATGAAGTCAAGGCTTGTCTCAGTAAGGTGAGCCAACGTAACCTGCGTCACGTCGAAATGTACGGCCATTCTCGCGAGAAGGCGAGAGCCACCATCGCGAAGGGCGGTGCCAGCCATGGCAGCGAACAAGCATCACAGGATCGTCATCGTGGGCGGAGGGACCGCCGGGATCGCGGTCGCCGCCAAGCTGCGGCTCGAGGGCGAGAGTGACATCGCCGTCATCGAGCCGTCCGAGACGCACTTCTACCAGCCGCTCTACACCCTGATCGGCGCCGGTGTCGCGCCCCGGAGCGCCGCCTCGCGGCCGCAGTCCTCGGTGATGCCCAAGGACGTCGCCTGGATCAAGGCCTATGCCCAGAACGTCGACCCGGACAACCAGGTCGTCTCGTTGTCCAACGGCTCCGACGTCGCCTATGACTACCTCGTCGTCTGTCCCGGCATCCAGCTCAACTTCGGCGGCGTCTCGGGCATGGAGGAGGCGATGAAGACCGCCAACGTCTCCAGCAACTACGTGCTGGCCTCCACCGCCGACACGGCCCGCAACATCGCTGGCTTCAAGGGCGGCGGCACCGCCCTGTTCACCCAGCCGATGGGCCCGATCAAGTGCGCCGGCGCCCCCCAGAAGATCGCCTACCTCGCCGCCGACACCTGGCGCCAGCGGGGCATCCTCAAGGACAGCCGCGTCGTCCTGGTGCTGCCGACCCCCGGCATGTTCGGCGTCAAGGTGTTCGCCGACGCGCTCTCGGTGGTCGCCGCCGACTATGGCATCGAGGTGCACCTCAACTCCGAGGTCGTCGAGATGGACGGCACCCACGCCGTGATCCGCAACAACGCCGAGAGCACCACCACCACCGTCGACTTCGACATGGCACACGTCGTCCCACCCCAGTCGGCTCCCGACTGGATCAAGGGCGGCCCGCTCGCGGATCCCGAGAGCCCTTTCGGCTATGTCGAGGTGGACCAGAGCACCCTCCAGCACAAGCGCTACGCCAACATCTTCTCCCTCGGCGACGCGAGCTCGGCTCCGACCTCCAAGACCGGCGCCGCCGTACGCCACGAGTACCCCATCCTGGTGGCCAACATGCTGGCCGCGATGAAGGGCCGCCCGCTCGAGGCGTCCTATGACGGCTACTCGTCGTGCCCGCTCGTCACCTCGCGGACCAAGATGCTGCTCGCGGAGTTCGACTACAAGCTCGAGCCCAAGCCGTCGTTCAAGTTCATCGACACGACCAAGCCGCGCCGCGACATGTACTACCTCAAGCGCTACGGCCTGCCGTTCATGTATTGGAACCTCATGATGAAGGGCCGCGCCTGACCGAGGGCGTCCGATGGCCCAGGAGCCAGGCATCGAAGAACGACGTCAGCTCCTGGCCGGACTCCTGCTCGATCCAGTCGAACCACTCCTGGCGCGTCGCGTTGCCGTAGGCGTGCTGCTGCGGCCACTCCCGCACCAGCCGCCAGAACTCCTCGTCGCCCAGCCGATGTCTCAGCTCGTTCCACATGAGCGCGGGGCCGTAATAGACGTTGGAGCTTCCGAACATGGCAGGGTCGTAGGCCCCCGGCGGCCCGGCCTCGTCACGCAGCGACTGGTCGTAGCGACGGATCGAGCGCATCACGGTGTCGATGCTTCGTCCGGTCGACTGGGCCCGATAGACGAACTGGAGATACATCGTCATCCCCTCGTTCATCCACATGTCGCTCCAGTCGGTCGGCGTGACGAGGTCGCCGTACCACTGGTGGACCAGCTCGTGGACGATCACCTCCGGTGACCGGACGTAGTCGTTGTTGCCGAGCGTGAGCAGGGTCTGGGTCTCCATGGCGCTGTCGGACGCGGTCATCACGGCGCCGACCGTGTCGAAGGGGTAGGGGCCCAGCCGCTTCTCGATCCACTCGACGGCCTGCTTGACATAGCGCATGTCACGGAAGGCGCCCGGCTGGCTGGGCAGGGCCCACAGCGTCACCGGGGTGCCGGTGTCGGTCTCGAGCTCGTCGGAACGGTAGGCGCCGATGGCGATCGTCATGAGGTAGGACGCGGCCGGCCGGCTCAGGTGGAACTGCGTGACCGTCTGGCCGTCCTCGACATCGCGTGAGGTCATCTCGCCGTTGGCGAC
>JAGQUE010000523.1:11078-14310 GCA_020438665.1 Nocardioidaceae bacterium
TGGTCGTTGACGGGATACCAGGTGAAGGCGCCGAACGGCTCCTGCATCGTCCAGACCTCGTTGAGCGGCGTCGTCGTCCAGCCCACCGTCGAGAAGTCGCTGCGTGTCACCGGTGCCGCCACCGGCTCGGGGGTGCCGTGATAAGCGATCTGGACGGTGTAGCGGTCGTCGCCGGTGACGGGCGCGTCGACCACCAGGTCCTTGCCCGGATGGGTCCACGGTGCGGCCTGCCCGTCGACCAGCACCTCGGTGACCGTCAACGGCTGCCCGAGGTCGAGCTGGAACTGCGGCGCGTCGTCGGTCGCCCGCAGCGTCAGCGTGGCCAGCCCGGTCAGCACGGCCGCCTCGTGGTCCCAGGTGAGGTCGAGGCCGTAGTGGAGGACGTCGACGCCCGGGTCGCCCACGCGGGGGTAGTAGCTGTCCTCCTGGGGGTCGCTGCGCCCCTCGTCGAGGGCGGGGTCGTCGGTTGCGACCGCCCGCGGGAACGCCGTCTCCGGGCGGGGTCCGGCGTCGGCCCCCGGCGCGCCGTCCCCGCGGGTGAACCACCAGGCCGAGCCTCCGCCGACCAGGGCGAGCACCACGGCCAGCACCACGAGGCGGCGGGTCAACGAAGCTCCTTGCTCAACAGCGCGACCTCGTTGCCGTCACCGCCGCCGAGCCGGGCGACCTCGACATAGCCGCGCTGGACGTGGAAGGCCATCGACACCTCGTTGGGCGGCACCGTGTTGACCTCGAGGGTCAGCCGCCGATAGGGGGCCGCCACGGACTCGAGTTCGTCATAGGCGGCGCTGGCCAGGCCCCGGCGCCGGAACCGGTCACCGATGACGATGCGGTCGAGGTAATAGAAGTCGTCGCCGAAGCGCTCGCCGAAGGCTCGGTAGTTGGCCGAGTCATAGGCGGTGCCGGGCGCGAAGGTCAGCACGAAGCCCGCCACCTCGCCCTCGACGTCCAGGACGTCACCGCGGTCGGCCCAGCCCAGCAGTCGGATCAGCCGGTCCTCGTCCATCGGCGACAGCGCCCGCACGTTGAGCGCGTTGAGCTCGAGCACCGCCGCGACGTCCTGCGGTGAGATCGAGCGCAGCACCGGGGCCGCCCCGGCTTGCGTCATTCGAGCCCCCGCAGCAGCGGCCGCGCCATCTTGCGGGCGTGGTGGACCTGCGCCTTGACCGTCCCCACCGGAGCGCCGACCTCGCGGGCGATCTCCTCATAGGTGAGGCTGTAGACATCGCGCAGCAGCAGCGGCTCGACGTACTGCGGATGGGTCGCCTCGATGGCCTCCATCGCCTCCAGCAGGTCGAGGCGGGTGCCGGCGATCACGCTCGTGGTGCGCGGGTCGGGGCGTTCGAGGAACTCGGCGTCGGTCGCGTGGGCCTGGTTCTTCATCCGGCGATAGGCCGAGCGCGCCGCGTTGACCGCGACGACGTGCATCCAGGTGGTGAAGCGCCCGCGGCCGCCCCAGGTGCCGATCTTGTTGGCGATCGAGAGCAGCGCCTCCTGACAGGCGTCCTCGGCGTCCGGGGAATACGGCAGCACGCCACGGCAGACGTTGAGCGCGCGCGGCCGGACCGCGGCCAACAGCCCCTCCAACGCCATCCGGTCCCCGGACTGGGCCCGACGGGCGAGATCGTCGATCTCGTCGGGGTCCAAGCCACGGTCGGTCCCGCGCTCCGCCATGTGCCCTCCTCGTTCGCTTTCTGCCTGTGCAACATAATGCAGGGGTGCCCATGCCCACCCGTCTCGGCCGCTACAGCGTGCGCCGACGTATCGGTTCGGGGGGGTTTGCCACCGTCTGGCTCTGCTACGACGAAGAACTCGACTCTCCGGTTGCCGTCAAGGTGCTGGCGGACAACTGGACCGAGGACCACCACGTCCGCGGCCGGTTCCTCGAGGAGGGCCGGTTCCTTCGCAAAGTGGACTCCCCGCACGTCGTCCCCGTCTATGACGCGGGGCAGCTGGAGGACGGCCGCCCCTATCTGGTGATGGCCTATGCCGACCAGGGCAACCTCGCCGACCGGCTCGCCGCCGGCCCGCTCACCATCGGCCAGTCGCTGGCCGTCATCCGCCAGGTCGGGGCCGGCCTGCGGGCGCTGCACCAGCGCGGCGTACTCCACCGCGACCTCAAGCCCGCCAACGTGCTGTTCCGCACCGTCGACCCCGACGCGGAGGATGCGCTCCAGGTGCGCGCCATGCTGGGCGACCTCGGCCTCGGCAAGGCGCTGGACGCCTCGTCCCGGCTGACGATGATCGGCGGGACCCCGTCCTATGTCTCCCCCGAGCAGGCGCTCGGCGAGGGGCTCGACCCGCGCTCGGACCAGTACTCCCTCGGCGTGCTGGCCTACCAGCTGCTGGCCGGGCGGGCGCCGTACGCCCACGCGAGCCTGGCGGCGGCCGCTGAGCCGTCGCCGCCCGAGCCCATGCCCGACCACCTGCCCGAAGGGGTGGAGGAGGTCGTGGTCCGTGCGCTGTCCCGTGACCGCGAGCAGCGCTGGACGACCGTGAGTGCGTTCGTGAGCGCGCTGACGGGAGCTGCGGGAGAACACCCGACCGCCGACGCCGTCCCGGAGACCTGGATTCCGGCCGACCCCGAGCGGACCCGCCCGGCGGCCCGTCCCGAGTCGTTCACGGCGCCGGCCGACGCCTCCCGCACCGCGCTGCCCGAGGTGACAGTGCCGCCGCGTCGTCGCCGCTGGCCCTGGGTGGTCGCCGCGGTGCTGGTCACCGCGGCCGCCGTCCTCGGCGGCTATCTGTCCTTCCCGCAGGTCTCACCGACCGTGATGCTGTCCGACGACAACTTCTCGGTGACCGTCCCCCGCGGGTGGGCCGCCCACGTCGACAAGGGACAGTGGAGCCCGCCCCACGCCGACGCCGACTTTGACGCCCTGTCCGCGGGCGCGAGTGCCGGGTGGAACGCCGACGGCTCCACCGCACCCGGTGTCTTCATCGGCCTGATGCCCGGGACCCAGCTCCCCGAGCAGATGCCGGGCCACCCCGAGTGCGGCGACCCCGAACAGCCCAACCGCAGCTCGGTCGACGCCGACGAGGCCGTCACCGTCGGCTACCCCGACTGCGCCGGCAACGTGGTCGTCGTCGAACGGGTCGTCCAGGTCTCCCAGAGCCAGCTCCTGTGGGTCCAGGTCCGCTCCCCCGACCGCCGCTCGGCCAACGCCGTTCTCGACACCATCCAGGTCTCCGGCATGTAGCTCTCCCCCCGTCGAGGTGCCCGGTCGTGCCC
>JAGQUE010000524.1:0-1572 GCA_020438665.1 Nocardioidaceae bacterium
CCATCAACCGGATGACCTCACGGGGAGTGAAGTGCTCGCCGGCCGTTTCGTTCGAGATCTCTGAGAACCGGCGGATGAGCTCCTCGAACAGGTAGCCCATCGCCAGGTTCGACACGCGGTCGGGGTGCAGGTCGAGCCCGGCAAACTTGGCGAGCACCGGGTACAACAGACCCGCCTCCTCGAGACGGCTGATCTGCGCGTCGAAGCCGTACTTGTCGAGCACATCCACCGCTCCTGGTGAGAACGCATTGATGTAGCCGCGCAAGTTCGCTGCCAAGTTGTCCGGGTCCGCAAGCAGTCTCGGCAGGTCGAGGGGGCTGGTGTTGTAGAAGCTCAGCCCGCCAGCGGCCTTGCGCAGCAACGGTCCAGGGTCAGCGAACTGGTCGCCGAGTTCCTTGTCCTTGGCGAGCACCGCTTCCTTGGTGGGCGCCACCACACAGTCGAGGCGTCGAAGCACCACGAGCGGAAGGATTACGCGCCCATACTCGGACTGCTTGTAGTCGCCGCGCAACAGGTCGGCGACAGACCACACGAACCCGACGAGCTCCTGGTGTACCCCGGACTCTGAACGCCCGATATCGTCTTGTGACTCACCGTTTGACACCACCGCTCCCTCTCGATTCCTGACGGCGTTCATAACGACTTGATGGTCCCCACGCCGTCAGGTTCGTCAAATAGCAACGCTACCTCCGGGGTCCGACACATGGTCCAAGCGCCGCCGGGACGAGAGCTAAGCGGCGTTCGAGCGGACGATGGTGTAGACCTCGTCGAGGTCGGGGAGGATCGAAGGGTCCTCAAGCTCGAACGCCCACGACAGCAGGCCGGTGAGTGGCAGTGGCACCTCACCGGTGAGGTAGCGGGACATCATCCCCTCGTCGATGCCCAGGCGCTCGGCGAGCGCCCGCGAGGTGAACTCACCGACTTCGCGTCGTTCGATGATCACGCACGCCGCCCGGTGCTGGCACAGCGACGCGGCCAGCAGTGAGCGCTCTTCGAGTGCAACTCCCTGCCGCAGAGCCGCTGTATACACGCGGCCGAACTGGCCGGGGTCAGCCAGGTAGCTGCGGGGTTCGAAGGCCGACTCGGCACGGGAGGCCACGAGCACAACCCCAGCGGGACCACAGTCGGGACGCTGGGATGGCTTCGCGAAGCCTTCGCGATCACAACAGGCGAAGCGGTTGCTCCGATGTGGCGGTGCGGGACCGTGCGGCCATGCACCGAAACCGAGTCATTCCCAAGTCGGAGCGTTCACGGCCACAGTCGGACCCCGAGAGCGGCCTCGAGTTTCGCGACGGTCACGATGTCGCAGAAACCGCGGCCCGCCAACAGCTCCTGGACGGTGCTGCGGTTCAACCCGGCGTCGTCACATACCCGGATCAGAGCCCGACCTTCCAGGGCCGTAACGAGGTTGCGAGCCAGACCGTGAGCGGCCACAACCTCGACGGGGGCACCTTCGACGAGGGGACCTTCAGTGAACCCGACAGACGGGTCGGCGAGGTATTCGACCGGGCGTCGGGTGTCTCCTCGTCGTCGGGGCACGACGGTGACGCTACTCGCGGCCCCGCAAGCGCC
>JAGQUE010000524.1:1639-2516 GCA_020438665.1 Nocardioidaceae bacterium
AACGAACGCGACAAGCGAATCGGCCAGCGTGTCCATGCGCTCGTCGCGGCGTTCCTCCGCGACGGTGAGGTACCCGAACCTCGCCGGGTGTGGGTTGCTGCCGGGCAGCTGTTCGCCGCTTCACCTCTGCCGCAGAACCAAGGGGCGCGGCAGCGGGCAGCGTGTGCTGTGGGCGCGTACTTCTCGGTGTTCCACCGGCCCGCCTGGGGATTCGTCGGAGCAGAGGTCGACCTTGGCACCGGCCGGGTGGATCTCGTGTGGCGCACGCCATCGGGGGCGGTCGTCATCGACGAGGTGAAAATGGCCGGGCACGCCGACATGGTTGACGACCCGGCCACGGTCGCCCAGGTCGCCCGGTACGTCGAAGCGGGCCAGCACCACTTCGGCAAGGAGTTCGCCGGGGTGCGCCTGTTGCCGCTCGCCGCGCCGGGCCGCGCTCTGTGGTGCCCGCAGAACGGTCAACGCTGTGCGCTCGTCGACGCCGGAGACGAGGTGGCGTGATGGCCAACCGCCCTCGCCTCGAAGCGGGAGTACGGGAGCAGGTCGACGACTACATCGCCGAGCAGCTCACCGCCCACGGGATGCTCACAGACGTTGACATCAACCGGATAGCAGGTCTCATAGATCGGTCTGCGCGGCAGGTTCGCCGGTGGGTGGACGCCAAACGGGAGGAGCTGAACCTCGCGAAGCCGTCGCCGACCGTCTACGAACACGGATCGTCGCTGGACGCGTTCTTGGCCAAGGCTCCGTTCACCTTCGATGACACGTTCTACGAGGTCGTCCTCGCGTATGGCGGCAACATCGCGCGCCTGCACCGAGACGCTGAACGGATAGCCGGCAGCGGAGGAGTGCTCAGCTACAGCCAGCTGAACCGCAA
>JAGQUE010000525.1:0-4433 GCA_020438665.1 Nocardioidaceae bacterium
CTGGCCGACTTCGCCTCCCGCGGCTGGCTGCGCCTGGAGCCCCGCTCCGTGGTGATCATGGAGGTCGAGCGGCTCGCTCGCCGCGCCCGCTGACCGTCGTACGCCCTGACCTCCGCCTAGTCCGCGGCGAGCAGATAGGCGAGCTGGGCGCGGACCGAGAGCTCGGCGGCACCCCACAGGACGGGGTCGACGTCGACATAGACCTGCTCCACGACGGCGCGGGCGAGGGCGTCGCGCGCGACGAGGGCGTCGTACGGCGGGCTGCCGGGCGCCAGCGCACGGACCGCCTCGCGGACCTGCTCGAGGCGCTCGCGCCGGTGGGCCAGATAGAAGTCCAGCGCCGCCAGCGCATCGGGGATGACCGGGCCGTGCCCGGGCCAGATCACGCCGATCTCGTGGGCGGCGGCCAGGGCGTGGAGCCGGTCGAGCGAGCCGAGATAGGCGCCGAGCTGGCCGTCGGGGTGGGCGACCACGGTGGTGCCGCGACCCAGGACGGTGTCGCCGGTGAGCACGGCCTGCTCGGCGGGCAACAGGAACGACAGCGAGTCGGCGGTGTGGCCGGGCGTCGCGACGACCCGGATCTCCCAGCCGGCGAGCTCGAGCACGTCGCCCTCGACGAGCCCCTCGGTCCCGAGCCGGAAGGCGGGATCGAGCGCCCGCACGCCGCAGCCGACGAGCGAGGCGAACGCGGCGGCGCCCTCGGAGTGGTCCGGATGGCCGTGGGTCAGCAGGACCCCCCGCACGTCACCCGCCGCGGCGGCCACGGCGGCGAGATGGGCGTCGTCGAGCGGCCCCGGGTCGACGACGTAGGACGGCCCGTCAGCGGCGGCCCGCAGGATCCAGGTGTTGGTGCCGTCGAGGGTCATCGGCGACGGGTTGGGCGCCAGCACGCAGCGGCTGGCGGCACCGAAGTCGCCGCCCGCCCACGTCACGACCCGCCCCCGCCGGCATGCTCGGCCACCAGCGCTTCGAGCCGAGGCGGGATCGACAGCGTGAACGTGCCGGGCGAGGAGAGGTCCTCGGTCGCCTCGGGGGTGAACATGTCGACCCCGCGCCCGATGGTCGCGGCCAGCGCCGCGTCGGGGTCGGCGTGGCCGGCAACCTCCAGGCAGGTCAGATAGGTGGGCGGCAGCATCACCATCTCGCCGAGGTCGGCGGCGGTGACCGCGCCGGCGGCCGACATCCAGGCGACCTGGTCGGACTCGGTCGAGACGTCCCGCGTCACCTGCCCCGCGGGGAGCTCGGCGACGAAGAACCAGGTCCGATAGCGGCGCGGCTCGAAGACCGGGGTCAGCCAGCCGCCCCACGCCCCCAGCAGGTCGGTGCGGAGCACGAGCCCCCGGCGCGACAGGAAGTCGGTCATCGACAGGTCGCGCGCCTCGAGCGCGCGGCGGTCGGCCTCCCAGTCGTCGGTGGTGGTGTCGGCGACCACGGAGGTCTCGTCGGGGCCTGCCAGAAGCACCCCGGACTCCTCGAAGGTCTCCCGGCAGGCGGCCGCCACCAGGGCCCGGGCCAGCGACTCGTCGACGCCGAGCTGGGCCGCCCACGCCGCCGGCGACGGGCCGGCCCACGCGACGCTGTGGTCGAAGTCGCGCTCGTCGACGCCGCCGCCCGGAAACACGGTCATCCGGGGCGCGAACGCCATCGACGCCTGGCGGCGCAGCAGATAGAGCTCGATCCCCGCACGCCCCGACCGCATCAGCGCCACGGTGGCGGCGTTGCGCGGCTCCGCCGGCGTGCGGGAACCGGAGGCGAACTCGAGCGCCGACGCGACGAGCTGGGGAGGCATCGGGAACCGATGCACTCAGACCTCCACGATCAGCTCGACCTCGACCGGGACGTCCAGCGGGAGGGCGGCCACGCCGACCGCCGAGCGGGCGTGCTTGCCGACGTCGCCGAAGACCTCGCCCAGCAGCTCGGAGGCGCCGTTGGCGACCTTGGGCTGGGCGGTGAACTCCGGCGTCGAGGCGACGAACACGACGGCCTTGACGACCCGCTTGATCGCCCCGAGGTCACCGATCTCGGCCTTGATCGCGGCAAGCGCGTTGAGGGCGCACTGGCGGGCACACTCATAGCCCTGCTCCTCCGAGACCGCACCCCCGAGCTTGCCGACGGCGATCATCTCGCCGTTGCGGGCGGGCAGCTGCCCGGCGGTGAAGACGAAGCTCCCCCCGCGCGCGGCGGGCACATAGGCCGCCAGCGGCGGCACCACCTCGGGCAGGCTCAGGCCGAGCTCGGCGAGCCGCTCCTCGGGGGTGCTCATGCGACCACCGGCCGCTTGAAATAGCCGACGAGGTTCTCGGCGTTCATGCCCGGCACGATCTGCACGAGCTCCCACCCTTCGGAGCCGAAGTTGTCGAGGATCTGCTTGGCCGCATGCACCAGGATCGGCGCGGTCAGGTATTCCCACTTGGTCATGGGGCGACGCTACACCGGAGCCGCCGCGCCGCTTTGATCTCAACCCGGCTTCAACTCCTAGGCTGGCCGGGTGCCCACTCCTCTCGCCAGCGACGCCGACGCGTCGACGAGCGGGAGCATCCTGGCCCGACCCTATGCCCTGACCACGATCGGCACCTTCGCGCTGGTGTTCTTCTCGGCGTTCGAGGCCCTGGCGGTCACGACGGTGATGCCGACCGTGGCGCGCGAGCTCGACGGCGTACGCCTCTATGCGCTCGCGTTCGCGGCCCCGCTCGCCAGTGGCGTGATCGGCATGGTCACCACCGGCTGGTGGTCCGACCGCCGGGGTGCGGCCCGGCCGCTGACACTGTCGATCGCCCTGTTCGCGCTGGGCCTCCTGGTGGCCGGTCTGGCGCCGACGATGCCACTGCTGGTAGTCGGCCGACTGGTGCAGGGACTGGGCGCGGGAGGCCTCACGGTCGGCCTCTATGTCGTGGTCGGCAAGGTCTTCCCGGGTCACCTTCAGCCGGCCGTCTTCGCGAGCTTCGCGGCCGCCTGGGTGCTGCCGTCGCTGATCGGCCCGTCGATCGCCGCCTGGGTGTCCCACCTCGTCGGCTGGCGCTGGGTCTTCCTGGGCGTGGTGGCGCTCGTCGTCGCGGCGACCGCGCTGATCCTCCCGGCCCTGCGGGCGCTGCCCGCCACCGAGGCCGTCGCCACCACGACGGGCGCCGCCTCACGGCTGTTGTGGGCGGTCGTCGCGGCCGCCGCCGTCCTCGCGCTCGACCTCGGGGGTGACGGCGGCGCCGCCGGTCTGGCGATGTCGCTGCTGGCCGGCGCGGTCGTCGTCGTGGCGGTCCGCTCGCTCGTGCCCCGCGGGACGCTGCTCGTCCGCCGGGGCCTGCCCAGCGTCGTGCTGACGCGCGGCGCGCTCAGCGGCGGCTTCTTCGCCGCCGAGGCCTATCTGCCGTTCGTGCTCCAGGAGCGCTGGGGCTGGTCCCCCGGCGCCGCCGGGGCGGGGCTCGCCGCGGCGGGCCTGAGCTGGGCCATCGCCAGCCAGGCGCAGGCCAAGCTCGGGTCCCGGCTCTCCGACACCGCAGCCATGCGGTGGGGTGCCGCCACGCTCGCGGCGAGCTCGGTGGGACTCTGGGCCACGGTGGTCTTCCACCCGCCGGCCGGCCTGCTCGTGGCGGCGTACGGCGTGGGGGCGGCCGGGATGGGCTTCGGCTATCCCCGGACGAGCGTGGCGACCCTGGCGGTCTCCACCGATGCCGACCGGGGCTTCAACTCATCATCGCTGTCGATCGCCGACTCTCTCGGCGGGGCGCTCGCCCTGGCCATCTGTGGCGTCGTGTTCGCGACGGCCGGGGCCGAGCCGTTCGAGGCCGTGTTCGTGGTGGCGATCGCATGGTCGGTGCTCGCCGCGCTGGCGGCCCTGCGGACCGCACCCTCGGTCCCCTGACCCCGTCGGCTGACCCGGCGACCGGCGCGACGCAGACACCACCAGGCCCGCATCGCACGCAGCCCCGAAATGCGACGCAGCCCGAAATGCGACGCAGCCCCGGCGTGGGGTACCGGGGCCGCATCCGGGTCTGAGCCCGACAGGGAATGCTTGTGGGTTCGGGTTGAGTGAACCGCTCAGCAAGAACAGTTCTATCGGGGCCTGGCTCGGGCGTCAGGCGAACCGTCGCCTCTTTGCCCAGCGTCGGTCTTCTTTGCCGACCGACCTAGACCAGAGCCCGCCAATCCTCTGAATCCCCATACGGGACTGGGGTTTGACCCCCTCAGAGGACGGGCGGCTCGGTCTTGTCGCGGATCTCCTCGGCGGTGACTCCCGGGGCCAGCTCGCGCAGCACGAGTCCGTCGGGGGTGACGTCGAGGACGCCGAGGTCGGTGATGATCCGCTGCACGACGCCGCGGCCGGTGTAGGGCAGCGAGCACTCGTTGACGATCTTGTAGGAGCCGTCCTTGGCGACGTGCTCCATCAGCACGATCACCTTCTTGGCGCCGTGGACCAGGTCCATCGCCCCGCCCATGCC
>JAGQUE010000525.1:4448-5745 GCA_020438665.1 Nocardioidaceae bacterium
ATCATCCAGTTGGCGATGTCGCCGGCCGCCGAGACCTGCATCGCCCCCAGGATCGCCGCGGCGATCTTGCCGCCGCGGATCATCCCGAACGACATCGCGGAGTCGAAGAACGACGCCCCGCGCCGCACGGTCACGGTCTCCTTGCCGGCGTTGATGAGGTCGGGGTCCTCCTCGCCGTCAACCGGGTAGGCCCCGACGCCGAGGATGCCGTTCTCCGACTGGAGCACCAGCTCGACGTCGTCGGCCACATAGTTGGGCACCAGCGTGGGCAGGCCGATGCCGAGGTTGACATAGGAGCCGTCCGACAGCTCCGCGGCCGCCCGGGCCGCCATCTGCTCACGTGTCCAGGCCATGGCTCAGACCCCCTCTCGCGGACGCACGGTCCGACGTTCGATCCGCTTGTCGGCCGCCTGCTCGGGGGTCAGCGCGACCACCCGCTGCACGAACACCCCCGGGGTGTGGACGTGGTTGGGGTCGAGCTCACCGGGCTCGACGAGCTCCTCGACCTCCGCGATCGTGATGCGGCCGCACATCGCCGCCAGCGGGTTGAAGTTGCGCGCGGAGTCGCGATAGACGAGGTTGCCGTGCCGGTCGCCCTTCCAGGCCCGCACCAGCCCGAAGTCCGCCACGATCGCGCTCTCGAGCACGAACTCCTTGGGGCCGTCCGCGGTCTCGAAGGTCTGGGTGGGCTTGGCCGGGGAGGACACGATCACGTTGCCGGCGTCGTCGTACTTCCACGGCAGGCCGCCCTCGGCGACCTGCGTGCCGACGCCGGTCGCGGTGTAGAACGCCGGGATGCCCGACCCGCCGGCGCGCATGCGCTCGGCCAGCGTGCCCTGCGGTGTCAGCTCCACCTCGAGCTCGCCGTGGAGGTATTGCCGCTCGAACTCCTTGTTCTCACCGACATAGGACGACACCATCCGCCGCAGCCTCTTCTCCTGCAACAGCCGGCCCAGCCCCCAGTCGTCGACCCCGCAGTTGTTGGACACCGCCTCCAGATCCGTGGCGCCTTGCGCCAACAACGCGTCGATCAACACCGACGGGATCCCACACAACCCGAACCCGCCCACGCTGATCCTGGCTCCGCTCGGGATGTCGGCGACAGCCTCAGCGGCACTCGCGACGACCTTGTCCACGACCTGCCCTCCTTCTCTCGATCCCCTGTCGGATCCTAGTCACGCCGGCCCCTGCGCGGAGATCGGGCGGGGACCCGCCGCGTAGGCTCTCTTCGTGGCGACCTCCGAGCGACCCGGCAGCGACTGGCCAGGAGTCCGCCTCCACGTCGTCACCGGCAAGG
>JAGQUE010000526.1:0-1393 GCA_020438665.1 Nocardioidaceae bacterium
TCATCGAGAACTTCCTGACCGGCACCATGGACCGGCTCGGGCTCGGCTATGACACCCTCGCGGTGGCCAACCCGGGGCTCGTCTATTGCTCGGTCACCGGCTTCGGCAGCGGTGAGGGGGCGGCGTTGCCCGGCTATGACTTCGTCGTCCAGGCCGTGGGCGGGCTGATGTCGATCACCGGCGCTCCCGACGGTGACCCGACCAAGGTCGGCGTCGCCCTCGTCGACGTCCTCACCGGCAAGGACGCCGTCATCGGCATCCTCGCGGCGCTGCGCGACCGGGAGCGGTCGGGGCTCGGGCAGCGGATCGAGGTCAACCTGCTCTCCAGCCTGCTCGGCTCGCTGGTCAACCAGGCCTCGGCCTATCTCACCACCGGCCGCAGCCCCGGCCGAATGGGCAACCAGCACCCCTCGATCGCACCCTATGAGACCCTCCACACCGCCGACGGTCTCATCGCCGTCGCCTGCGGCAACGACGCCCAGTTCGGCCGGATCTGCGAGGTGCTGGGCGTGGCGGGGGTTGCTGCTGGTGATGCGGTTCGGCCCGAATCGGCAGGAGACCCGGGCCCGGACGTGCAGTTCGCGTCCAATGGGCGACGCGTGGAGAACCGCGGAGAGCTCATCGCGCTGCTCGAGGACGCCTTGGCGTCCGCCGACGGCGAGACGTGGGTACGCCGCCTCAACGCGGCCGGGGTAGCCGCCGGCACCGTCAACGACCTCGGCGCCGCGATCGCCTTCGCCGAGCGCCTCGGGCTCCGACCCACTCAGCCCGTCGGGGACGGGCACCCCGACCAGATCCGCCACCCGATCACCTGGGGACGGAGCGAGCTGCCCACCCCCACGCCACCCCCCGACCTCGGTGAGCACACCGAGCAGATCCGCGCCCGCCTGGGCGCCCAGCACAAGGAGCAGCCGTGAGCAGCCATGACAAGCCCCTCCCGCCGTTCGACGTCCACGACCCCGCGGGCATCGACGACATGCTCACCCAGGAGGAGATGGACGTCCGCTCATCGGTGCGTCAGCTCGTCGAGCAGGTCGCGACCCCCTATGTCGCGGACTGGTTCGAGCGCGGGACCATCGACGACCCGCGGGCGTTGATGAAGAGCTTCGGCGAGATGGGACTGCTCGGCATGCACCTCGAGGGCTATGGCTGCGCCGGCATGTCGGCGGTCGACTATGGCCTCGCCTGCATCGAGCTGGAGGCCTGCGACTCGGGCATCCGGTCCATGGTGTCGGTCCAAGGATCGCTGGCCATGTTCGCCCTCTGGCGCTTCGGCAGCGAGGAGCAGAAGCAGCAGTGGCTGCCCGGCATGGCCGCGGGCGAGCTGATCGGCTGCTTCGGCCTCACCGAGCCCGACCACGGCTCCGACCCGGGTGGCATGCGCACGCGTGCC
>JAGQUE010000526.1:1607-1757 GCA_020438665.1 Nocardioidaceae bacterium
GTGAGCTGGTCCTCGACGGCGTACGCCTCCCCGAGACGGCCGTCTTCCCCGAGGTGCGCGGGCTCAAGGGTCCGCTGTCGTGTCTCAACGAGGCCCGCTACGGCATCGTCTGGGGAGCCCTCGGCGCGGCCCGGTCGTCGTTCGACGCCG
>JAGQUE010000008.1 GCA_020438665.1 Nocardioidaceae bacterium
ACACCACCACCGCGCCGTCGGCGGCGCTGGCCGGCTATCTCAGCCTGGCCGAGGAGACCTTCGCGGCCGCCGACCCCCCCGACCTCGCCGACGTCGCGCTGATGTCCGACGACTTCGACACGTTGCGCTGGTTCGAGCTGCCCTCGGTCTGCGTCGACCGTCCCTGACCACTCGCTGGACCGGCCGAGCCGCGGCCGGCGGGCGCTAGACTCGGGCCGTTCCGGGGCCGAGAGGCCCGGTTCACGGTGCGCCTCCGATCGGCAAGGAGCCCTCCCGCATGGCCCAGGTGATCCATCTGCACATCGGGCTGCCCAAGACGGGGACCAGCTTCGTGCAGGAGACGTTGAGGGCCAACCGGCGGCTGCTGCGGGAGTCCGAGCACATCCGGGTCCCGTTCCACACCCACCGTCGCCTCTATGGCGTCGCACTGATGGCCGGCCGTGGGTTCGACCCGGAGGCCACCCCGGAGTGGGCGCAGACCCACTGGCAGGACTTCGTCGACCGGGTGCGGCGCTGGGACGGCGATCTCGTCGCCAGTCATGAGGCGCTCTCGATGCTCGGTCCGGGCCGCGTCGGGATGCTCGTCGACCGGATCACCGAGCTGGGCAAGACCGTGCGGGTCGTGATGACCGTGCGCGACCTCGCGCGGCAGATCCCGTCGTTCTGGCAGCAGCAGGTCAAGGCCGGCGGCACCGAGTCCTTCCCGGACTTCCTCGACCGCATCCGCACCGACAGGTCGGTGCGCTTCTGGCAGCAGTGCGACGCGGCGAGGGTCGCCCAGTCGTGGAGCGAGCACGTCGGGGCCGACAACCTCACCGTCATCACCGTGCCGTCGAGGTCGACCCCGTCCGACACCCTGTGGGACCGGTTCGCCCCGGCCATCGGCATCGACCCCCTGGCCGTGCCGCCACCGGAGGTCCCCCGGGTCAATGCATCCCTCGGTGTGGTCGACATCGAGCTCGTCCGCAGGATGAACCTGATCGTGAGCGAGCGCGGCGAGCTGAGTCTCGACGCGACGCCCCACCACCACGGCCGGCGCGCGGCCATCGGGCGACGGGTCACCAGCGGCGGCGACCGCTCGGAGGCCCCCACCTATCCGGCCGCTCTCCAACCATGGGTGGTCGAGGAGAGCTCCCACATCACCGAGGCCCTCGCCGCGCTCGGCTGCTCCGTGGTGGGGTCCCTCGATGAGCTGATGCCAGGCTCGGAGCCGCCGCCGGGCCGCGACCCCGGCACGGTGACCGACGATGAGATCGCCCGGCGCGCCCCGGAGGTCCTCCATGACGTCTGGCTCAGCTATGAGGAGACCGTGCTCCGGCTGCACGACCGGCTTCGCGCCGCGCAGCCTGGGGCCGACCTGGCGTCGCCCGACGAGGAGTGGGACACCTAGCCCCACGAGGGTGGGTCCGCCCGGGCCGGGGTCAGCGTGTCACGGTCGCGATGCGCCGGACGGTCGTCGTACGACGCGCGCCGGCCGGGGTGAGCGTCACCGTCAGGCGAAGCTCGCCTCCCCGCGTCGCTCCGGCGAAGGCGACCGAGCCGCGCGCCCGGTGAGGGCCGCGCCGCGAGTCCAGCACCGTCACCGGGGCCCGGCCGGCGAGCCGGAGGGACACGCTCCGCAGGTCGGCCGCGTCGACGTCGACCCGGTAGTGCACGACAAGCCAGCCTTCCGGGGGCTCCGCCCAACCGGGGCCAGGCACATAGGGCACCACGACCACGTCGTGGACCCGACAGCGCACCGCCGTCGCGGGGAGGCGCGTCCGAGGCGGCGAGGCGGGTCGGCACGGTGAGGCGGTGAGCCGCGGGACGGGGTGATAGAGCGCGCCGGCCTTGCCGGGGCCGATCTGTCCGGAGGCGGGCTCGAGGGTCTGGGTGGCGCCGTCATAGTCGGCACTGACCAGCAGCTTGGTCGGCCGCGCGGGGACGGCGACATAGAAGACCCTCACGAGGGCGTCGGTCGTCCCGCCGACCGCGGCGACGTCATAGGGGGAGCCCAGCGGATAGCTGGTCCCGTCGGCGACCAGGGCGACCGCCGTCAGCTCGGGGTGGGGGCCGGCGACCTCCAGAGGAGCGGGCAGCGCAGCCGGGTCATGGGTCCACGCCACCGGCACGAATGCGCCACCCGCCGGCGGGGCATGGATCGCACCGTCGGCCGCCTCGTCACCCGAGAGGGGCCGCGTCAACGGAGCACCGACCGTGACGTCGATGCGGCCGGCCGGGACGAAGAGGAAGCCCGAGTCACCCTCGACCGTGGCCCCGGTCCCCGCCACGACGGTGCCGGCCGTCTCGGGCGGCGGGCCCCCGTCGTCGCAGGCCGAGAGGTTCGCCCCCAGCAGCGCCGCGAGCAGCAGTGCGACTCCGGGGCCCCGGCACCGGCGCGCCACGCGTCGCCCGCTCAGCCGCCGAGGTCGCTGACGACCTCGGCGCCCGGCAGCTCCGCCAGCAGCCGGCCCGGCAGCAGGATCTTGGACCGCCGGACCCCGGAGCCGATGATCACGACATCGACGTCGAGCAGGCTCCGGTCGACCAGCACGCGCCAGCCGGCGGGGAGCCCGATCGGCGTGATCCCGCCATATTCCATGCCTGACTCCTCGACGGCCCGGTCCATCGAGAGGAACGACGCCTTGCGGACGTCGAGCAGGCGCTTGACGAGGTTGTTGACGTCGGCGCGGCGATGGGCCGGGACGACGCACGCGGCGACGCGCTCCTCGCCACCGCGACGGCCGGAGACGACCACGCAGTTGGCGCCCGCGGCCAGCGGCAGGTCATAGGCCTCCGAGCAGGCGGCGGTGTCGGCCAGCTCCGGGTCGATCTCCGCGACGCCGGCGTCACCCGCGTGGGGCCAGCCGGCCAGCACCGCCGCCACCGGCTCGCCCAGCAGCTCCGGGTGGTCGGTGACGGACAGGCCGGTCAGGGCGCCGAGGGTCACAGTCATGGGGCCCATCATGGGGCCTCGCGCAAGCCCCTGGGGACACCGAGCGGCACCGAGGTCGCGGACCCCCGTGCCGCGACCCCGGTGCCGCCGGTGTGTCGTCTCGTTCGTCAGTGGGTGGTGCTCACCTCTCGGGTCACCTTTCTGGTCACCTTTCTGGTCACCTTTCTGGGACCAGGATCCACATGACGACATAGGCGACGATCAGGCTGCCGAACCCGAACACCGCGCCGAGCACGGTCAGCAGGCGGACCAGCGTGACGTCCAGGCCGAGGTAGTCGGCCACGCCGGAGCAGACGCCGGCGATCATCTTGTTGTCGGTGTTGCGGACCAGTCGCTTGGACGGGGCGGGGGGCTGCTGATAGCTCATCGCTGCTCCTCCTCGGGAGTCTCGTCGTGGATGGTGGTCGGGGTGTCGTCGTGGACCAGGTGCGCCTCGTCGACGGCGTACGGCGCCACGACGCGCTGGGCGCTGCGCCGGCGGCCGGCCAGGACGACGGCCAGCAGGCCGACCGTCCCGGCGAACACCCAGGGAAGCGGCAGCAGCCAGCGGACGTCATGGACGGACACGTCGGCAAACTCGGAGACCAGCCAGATGGTGACCACGCCGAGGAATGCGAGGCCCATGACGAGGTGGCCGATCACGACGGGGTGGGTGCCGCCGCGCTGCTCGCCGGTCGGGGTGGTGGTGTCAATGGTTGTCATCTCATGCTCCTCAAGCAGCCTGGATCTCGATCTGGCCCAGGCCGAGCTGGACGTCGAGGTTGATGGTGGCGACCTCGCCGAACACGTCGTGGGTCTTGGTCATCTCGACGCCGAGTCCGTCGTTCTGGGTGCCGAACACCGTCAGGTCGCCGGCTCCCACGGTCGCCCTGGCGATCACATCGGTCCGGGGCGGGACGATGACGAGCACGTGTCCGACGCCGGACTCGACGCTGATGGTGCGGCCGTCGAGGGCGGCGGGGTCCTGGACGTCGCTGAGGTCGATGACGACCTCGCCGACGCCCTCGCTATAGCTCGTGGCGACCGCGGCGGCCGTCGTCGGACGGGCGTTGAAGGTGGTGGTGTCGACGTTGTCGGCGACCGAGGTGACGCCGAGCGCGACGAATCCCAGCAGGCCCAGCAGGATGATCCCGCCGGCGCGGCCATAGAACGAGCCGACCAGCAGCATCACCCCGGCGATCGCGGTGGCCAGGGCCGGGTAGGCCGCCAGCGGGACGTCCGTGCCGCCGACGTCGACCATCCCGAGGACGCCCAGTGCCAAGGTGATCAGCGCGAGGGTGAACCAGAACAGGATCGGGCCGCGTCGCCGCGTGGGTGGCGGGACGAACGGCGCCGGCATCGGGCCGCCGGGCTGCTGCCAGCCATAGGGCGGTGCCGGCGGTGGCGAGGCGGGCGGAGGCGGGGCATAGCTGGGGGTATAGCTGGGTGCATAGGTGTTGGTCATGGGGTGCTCCGTGGTCGGGGCCGAGGACGTGGCGGCGTAGGGCGTCGTCGCGTCGGCGGCGGGGGGCGGGAAGTCCGGCTGGCCGGAGGGGTAGGGCGGGGCGCCGGGGCCCGGGCCGGCGCTGGGTTGGCGCGGCTGCCGGTTCATCACCACGAGGGCGACCAGCAGGCCGAACAGCAGCAGGGGCCAGGGGACGTGATAGCCGCTCCAGGTGTTGCCGAGAAGCGCGAGCCCCGCGATCACACCGACGATGATCAGCGCGACCGACAGGTTGCGCGGATCCAGGTTGATCGTCGGGGGTGAGCCCTCGTCGTCGGGCAGCAGCAGCCACAGCGCGAGATAAATCAGGATGCCGCCACCGCCGAAGACCGCGAGCACGACGAAGGCGACGCGCAGGATGACAGGGTCGATGTCGAGGTGACGGGCCAGGCCCCCGGCGACGCCGGCGACCTTGCGGTAGGGCCCGACGGTGCGGCTCAGCCGCGCGACGTCGCGCAGCTGCTCAGCCGTGGGGCGAGGGCGGCCGTCGTCGGACTGGGGGCCCGGACCGTGAGGGGCCTCGGGAGGTGTGGTGGTCATGGCTCCACTCTGGTCGCCACGCGGGCACAGCACCATCGGGGAGGACCCTGATCGGGTGCTGAGTCCCCGGGGTCGGCCTCAGGGTCCGACCGGGGGTCCGCCTCATGGTCCGACCCCGACCTCTCTGCGACGATGGCAGGGAGATGAGCGAGTCCTTGCCTGCCTTCCGGCGCGCCTACCGCGACACGCAGCAGCCGGTGCTCGGCGGCGTGGCCGCCGGCCTGGCGCGCCACGTGGGCCTGCCCGTGCTGTGGGTGCGCGCCGGGTTCGTGCTGTTCGCGGTCCTCGGCGGCGCCGGTCTGGTCTTCTATGGCGCCCTGTGGTTCTTCGTCCCGGCGGCGCCCGCCTATGTCGACGAGGCGCCGGGGCTCGCCAGCGCGACCCGCACGGGCAAGCGGCCGGGGCGCGTCCGCCGGCTCGGCGATGCCGGCCCGGCCGTCGCCCTCGGGGCGCTGGCCATCGGCCTGGCCCTGCTCGCCAACGCCGTGCTCGGGACCGGCGGCATCTGGTGGCCGATCGGCCTGGGCGTCGCCGGTGTCGCCCTGCTGTGGCGCCAGGCCGACGAGGCCCAGCGTGAGCGCTGGCTCGACTCGACGGGCCGCATCGACCCCTATCGCGCCATCTTCGGCGCCGGCGGCTGGCCCGCCTATGCGCGGGTCGCCGCCGGCCTCACCCTGGTGGGTGGCTCGCTGCTCGTCTTCGCGTTCCGGTCGGGCAACTTCAACGTGGCCTGGGACCTCGTCGTCGCCGGGCTGGCAGGGACCGTGGGGCTCGCGATCGTGATCGGCCCCTGGGTCTCCCGGCTCGCGAGCGACCTCACCGCCGAGCGCGCCGAGCGGATCCGGACCCAGGAGCGCGCCGACATGGCCGCCCACCTCCACGACTCCGTGCTCCAGACCCTGGCACTGATCCAGAAGAACGCCGCCGACGCGCCCATGGTCGCCCGCCTGGCGCGGTCCCAGGAGCGCGACCTGCGCTCCTGGCTCTATGACGTCGCGCCGTCGGGTGGCGCCACGGTGGCCACCGCGCTGCGCTCCATCGGCGCCTCGGTCGAGGACGACCACGGGGTCACGGTTGACCTGGTGACGGTCGGCGATGCCACCATGGACGAGACCCTGGAGCCCGTCGTCGCCGCGACACGTGAGGCGATGACCAACGCCGCCAAGCACGCCGGCACCGGTCGGGTCGACGTCTATGCCGAGGTCACGGCCGCATCGGTCGAGGTCTTCGTGCGCGACCGGGGCGCCGGTTTCGACCTCGACGGCGTCCCCGCCGACCGCTACGGCGTACGTCACTCGATCCTCGACCGGATGGAGCGCCACGGCGGCGCCGCCGAGGTGCGCACCTCGCCCGGCCACGGCACCGAGGTGCGGCTGCGGCTGCCCCGTCCCCAGGGACTCGACGACACGTCACGAGACACCCCACGAGAAGGCCAGGCAGGAGAAGGGAAGACCGATGAGTGAGCCGACTGGTGCCCCCACGTCCGGTCAGGGCGGTCCGCGCGCACGCCGGCGGGTGCGGGTCGTGGTCGTCGACGACCACGCGATGTTCCGCTCGGGAGTGCGCGCCGAGATCGGCCGCGATGTCGAGGTGGTCGCCGAGGCGGCCGACGTCCCCGAGGCCGTCGCGGCGATCCGTGAGCACCGGCCCGACGTCGTACTCCTCGATGTGCACCTGCCCGGCGGTGGCGGCGTGGAGGTGATGCGCCAGAACCCCGCCCCGGACTCGCGCTACCTAGCCCTGTCGGTCTCCGACGCGGCCGAGGACGTCATCGGCACGATCCGCGGCGGCGCCCGCGGCTATGTCACCAAGACCATCACCGGCCCCGAGCTGGTCGCCGCCATCGGGCGGGTCGCCGACGGCGACGCGGTGTTCTCGCCGCGGCTGGCCGGGTTCGTGCTCGACGCCTTCGCCGGCTCGATCGAGATGTCGGCCGTCGACGAGGACCTCGACCGGCTCACCGAGCGCGAGCGCGAGGTGATGCGGCTGATCGCCCGTGGCTACTCCTACAAGGAGGTCGCCAAGGAGCTGTTCATCTCGATCAAGACCGTCGAGACCCACATGTCCTCGGTGCTGCGCAAGCTCCAGCTGTCCTCACGCCACGAGCTGACCCGCTGGGCCTCCGACCGCCGCCTGCTCTGAGGCCCGCGACCCAGGTCTCGCCCTCAGGTCTCGCCGCGCATCGAGAACGAGCGGAGGCGGTCGCCGGTGAACCACAGGCCCGCGCCGACGACGATCACGGTGGCGATGACGGCGTAGACCAGTCCGGTCGACTCGGCGACCGACACGGACGCTCGGTCGCTGACGGCGTCCGTCACGCTGCGACCCCACGCGCCGATGCTGACCCACTTGATGCCGGTCAACAGGCTGCCGAGCAGACCTTCCCACAAGAACACGAACAGCAGCCCGATCACCACCGCGTGACGGGTGAACGAGGCCAGCGCCAGGAACAGCGCGCTGTAGCACGCCGCGGCGACCATGCTGCCCACCATCCAGGCGAGCGAGACGCCAGCGGCGGAGCGGTCGATGACGAGCCCGGCCAGCAGCAGCGGCACGCAGGAAAACAGCCAGCTGGCCAGCAGCGCGACGACATACTTGCTGACACCCACGGCATAGCGGTTGACCGGCTTGGCGAGCAGATAGACGATCGAGCCGTCATCGATCTCGGGGCCGAGCACCGACGTGGTGGCCAGCAGTGTCAGCAGGGGGACGACCAGGGTGAGGCCGATGCCGGAGACGATGCCGTCATAGCCGGTGCCCTGCTCGGTGAGCACCCGGATCGTCACCGCGAGGGCGACCAGGACGAGCGGGATGACCAGCAGCAGCCAGAACCGACGGCGGCCCAGCAGCGACTGCGTCGCGAGTCGGGTGATGGTCGGGTTCATGACGCCACCAGATAGGCGAAGACGCTCTCGAGCGACTCGTCGGTGGGGCTGAGCTCCAGCAGTCGTACGCCATGCGCCTGCGCGAGGCGCGGCAGCATGTGGGCGAACCGGCCCATGTCGGCCACCTCCAGATCGAGCCCGCCGCGCGGGCGTAAGGTCACGCCGATCACCGAGGCGTCACCGATCAGCGCGGCGGCCAGCGCCCGGTCGTCGGAGGTGACCAGGACATAGCGCATCGGCCGGTCGGTCATCAGCCGGCGGATCGCGCCGAAGTCACCCGAGGCGGCGTGGCGGCCGCTGACGACGACCTCGATCTGGCGGGCGACCTGCTCGACCTCCTCGAGGATGTGGGAGCTGAACAGAACGGTGCGGCCCTCGGCCCCCATCCGTCGCAGCAGCGTCATCAGGTGCAGCCGCTGGCGTGGGTCGACCCCGTTGAAGGGCTCGTCGAGCAGCAGCACGGTGGGATCGTGCACGAGTGCGGAGGCGAGCTTGGCGCGCTGGCGCATGCCCTTGGAGTAGGTGCCGATCCGGCGGTCGGCAGGCTCAAGCATCTCGACGATGCCCAGCGCCCTGTCGGCCGCGGCGCCCGGGTCACCCAGCCCGTGGAGCTCGGCATTGGCGCGGACGAACTGCCGACCCGTCAGATAGCTGAAGCTGACCTCTCGCTCGGGGACCAGCCCGACCGAGCGATAGACGCCGCGGTTGCGCCAGATGGTGGCCCCGTCGAGGGTGACGGACCCGGCCGAGGGTGCCAGGAACCCCGCCATCATGGCGATCAACGTAGACTTGCCGGCGCCGTTGGGCCCGAGCAGGCCGGTCACCCCGGGGCCAAGCTCCATGCTGACGCCGTTGACGGCGACGACGTTGCCGTACCAGCGGGACACGGAGTCCAGACGCAGCACGCTCATCGGTCACCGATCTTTCGGAATCGGGCGGCGATCAGCGCGGTGCACGCGAGCACCAGCCCCAACGCCACGACGACATAGGCGGTGCTCATCACGCCTCCCTCAGGCGGCGTGAGGGTCGCCGACGAGAAGTCGAAGACCTGCACCAGCCCTCGGTAGAGGGTGTAGGGCGTGAACAGGCCGGCGACCTCCCCGATGCGCGGCTGCCCCTGGTCATAGGAGATGCCCTGCACGATCGCCGCGATCCCGTCGCCGACGAGCAGCACCATCATCGTGGCGACGACGGCGAAACCTCGGCGGATCGACCATGACGCGATCAGCCCGGAGATCCCGGACACCATGCCGGCGAGCACGATCGCGAGCATGACCGCTGTGAGGGCGTCGGTGGTCTGCTCCCAGAAGTCGAGCTCGGCGAGCAGGGCGCCGACATAGAGAAGGAGCACCGGCAAGACGACGAACGCCAGCACGGCCGCCCAGAGCGAGGCCAGCCGCACCAGCCCATAGGTGGTGGCCCGCAGCGGCCGGGCGAGATAGAGGACGATCGAGCCGTGGCGCTGGTCGTGGGAGAACAAGATCGGCGCCTGCGCCGCCACGAAGATGGAGACGAGAACCTGGGTCGTCGAGGCGTAGCGCGCGTAGTTCACGGGCAGTCGGTCGAGCCCGATCATCACGAGCACCCCCACCATGATCAGGGCGGGCAGCAGGTTGAGCCCGAGCAGGATCCACGGCAGGACCTTGGACTTGCCCGACCGACCGAGTCCGAACACGTTGCGCAGGCCCGTGAGGAAGAGCGCGCCGATGACCGCACCCTGGCCGAGCCGGGGGCCTTCATAGGGCCGATACCCCAGGTCGTGGATGACGCTGCGGCGCGACTCAGGCGGCTGGGCCGACATGGTCGCCTCCTTGCTGTGCGTCCTGGGAGTCGCTGAAGACGTCCTCGATACGCCGGTGGTCGGCTTGGATGCGGATCACGCCCACCTCCAGCCGACAGGCGGTGTCGCGCACCAGGTCGTGGGGATCGGGGCCGCCGAGTGGTCCCGGCTCGATAGCGATCAGACTCCCGCGGGGACGGCAGACCAGCCCCGTGGCGGCGAGCGCCTCGCCCATCCGTCGCTGCGCGTCGTCGCCGATCACCTCGACGAGCAGGGTGCCGGTGGTGTCGAGGAACTCGTCGGTGGCCGAGGCGCGGAGCAGCCGGCCGGAGTCGAGCACGACCACGTGGTCGCTGACCCGCTCGAGCTCGCCGAGCAGATGGGAGGTGACGATGACCGCGATCCCGAAGTCGCGGCCGATGCGGGAGATCAGGTGGAGCATGTCGTCACGGGCGGCGGGGTCGAGCCCGTTGGTGGGCTCGTCGAGCATGACCAGCCGCGGGTCGTGGGCAAGCGCCTGGGCCAGCTTGGCGCGCTGCTTCATGCCGGTGGAGTAGCCCCCCATCGGGCGGTAGCGCTCCTCGGCCAGCCCGACATGGCGAAGCACCTCGGCCGCTCGCTCGCGGGCCGCTGTCTTGGGCAGCCCCGAGAGCCGGGCGAGGTGGACCACGAAGTCGCTGGCGCTCACGTCGGGGGGCAGGCAGTCGTGCTCGGGCATGTAGCCGACCAGGCCGCGGATCGCGAGCCCGTCGCTGGCAATGTCGTGGCCGAGCACCGCCGCACCGCCGCCGGTCGGCCGCAGCAGCCCCAGCAGGATCTTGATGAGCGTGGACTTGCCGGCGCCGTTGGCGCCGACCAGGCCGGTCACCCCGCCACCGATCTCGAGGTCGAGGGTGTCGAGAGCCAGGACCGAGCCGTAGTCCATGCTCAGCCCCGCGGTTCGTACGACGGACTCGCGCGCGGCGGGCCCGGTCATGCTGCTGGGCGGGGGATGGCTCACGTCGACCACCCTGCCCTATTCCGGCCACAGCCCGCCACGGGGATCCCCCTGATGTCGACCCGGAGACGATGCCCCAGCCGGTGGCCGGGCCGTCCCGGTCGCCACGGTAGCCTCTGCGCCATGGATCTGCTCGAGCACGTCGTCTTGTTCCTGCACTTCATCGGGTGGGGCTCCCTGCTGGGTGGTCTCGTCGTCCAGATGCGTGAGCCCACCAAGCGGGTCAACGCCGCGATGCGCGACGGCATCGGGCTCGCATTCCTGGCAGGCCTCCTGCTGGTCGGCATCCTCGAGGGCGGTGACGAGGCGGTGAACCACGCCAAGATCGGGGTGAAGTTCGTCATCGCCCTGGTGATCCTGGTGCTGACCATGGCCAACATGCGCAAGGAACGGATCCCCGACGGCGTCTTCTGGGGCCTGCTCGTGCTCACCCTCGGCAACATCGGCGTCGCCATCTTCTGGTAGGCGCCGCGCGCGACCCTGTCGGGAGACGGGCCTAGGCTGGGCGCACCATGAGCGACACGTTCCCGATCCCCGGACTCGAGCTGCCCGCGCAGACCAACGAGTCCCGGCGGGGACCGTCGGCCGACGAGCTCCTGGCGGGACTCAACGAGCCCCAGCGCGCCGCGGTCGTCCACGCCGGCGCGCCGCTGCTGGTGGTGGCCGGCGCCGGGTCGGGCAAGACCAGGGTGCTGGCCCGCCGCATCGCCTGGCTCGTGGCCGAGCGCACGGCACACCCCGGCTCGATCCTGGCGATCACCTTCACCAACAAGGCCGCGGCCGAGATGAAGGAGCGGGTCGAGGAGCTGGTGGGCAAGCGAGCCCGGATCATGTGGGTGTCGACGTTCCACTCCGCCTGCGTGCGGATCCTCCGCAAGGAGATCGACCGGCTGGGCTTCAAGTCCAGCTTCTCCATCTATGACGCCGCCGACTCCAAGCGGCTGATGACGCTGGTCCTCAAGGACCTCGACCTCGATCCCCGGCGCTACCAGCCGGGTGCGGTCCTCAACTGGGTCTCGGACCAGAAGAACGAGCTGCGCGACGTCGACGAGGCCACCAAGGACGCCCGCAACAGCTTCGAGGAGACCTGTGCCGCGGCCTATGCCGTCTACCAACGCCGGTTGCGCGAGGCCAACGCCCTTGACTTCGACGACCTGATCATGACCACCGTCCATCTCTTCGCGACCTATCCCGAGGTGCGGGAGACCTATCGACGCCGGTTCCGCCACGTCCTCGTCGACGAATACCAGGACACCAACCACGCCCAGTACGCGCTGGTCCACCAGCTCTGCGCCGACAACCCCGAGGGCGACACGCTCGCCGACGCCGAGGCGGGCGACAACCGGGCTCCGGCGGCCGAGCTGATGGTGGTGGGCGACGCGGACCAGTCGATCTATGCCTTCCGCGGCGCCAACATCCGCAACATCCTCGACTTCGAGCAGGACTTCCCCAACGCGACGTCGATCATGCTCGAGCAGAACTACCGCTCCACCCAGACGATCCTCAACGCCGCCAACGCGGTCATCGGCCACAACTCCGACCGCAAGCCCAAGCGGCTGTGGTCCGACGCCGGCAACGGCGCGCCGATCGTGGGCTATGTCGCCGACGACGAGCACGACGAGGCGCGGTTCGTCGCCGAGGAGATCGACCAGCTCACCGACACCGGCAAGGCTCGGCCGGGCGACGTGGCCGTCTTCTATCGCACCAACGCCCAGTCCCGGGTCTTCGAGGAGGTCTTCATCCGGGTCGGCATGCCCTACCGCGTGGTCGGTGGCGTCCGGTTCTATGAGCGGCGCGAGGTCCGCGACGCGTTGGCCTATCTGCGGATGCTGGCCAACCCGGCCGACGAGATCTCACTGCGCCGGATCCTCAACACGCCCAAGCGCGGAATCGGGGACCGCGCCGAGGCCTGCATCGCCGCGTTCGCAGAGCGTGAGGCGCTGACCTTCTGGGAGGCGCTGCGCCGCGCCGACGAGGCCCCCGGGGTCGCCACGAGGTCGCTGAAGAACATCCAGGGCTTCGTCGAGGTGATCGAGGAGCTGCAGCAGCTCGTCGAGGCGGGGGAGCGGGCCGACGTCATCCTCGAGACCACGCTCGACCGGTCCGGGCTCCTCGCCGCGCTGGAGGACTCCGAGGATCCCCAGGACGCCACCCGGGTGGAGAACCTCGGCGAGCTCGTGGCGGTGGCGCGCGAGTTCTCCGACGATCCTGTCGCCGGGCCCTCGGCCGACCCGGCCGATGTCGATGCCGGCATCGTCACCCCGGGACTGTCGGACTTCCTGGAGCGGGTGGCGCTCGTCGCCGACAGCGACCAGATCCCCGACGCCCCCGACGAGGAGGACACCGGGATCGTCACCCTGATGACGCTCCACACGGCCAAGGGGCTGGAGTTCCCCGTCGTCTTCCTCACCGGCCTCGAGGACGGCGTCTTCCCCCATTCGCGGTCGCTGGGCGACCAGCCCGAGCTCGAGGAGGAGCGCCGGCTCGCC
>JAGQUE010000527.1 GCA_020438665.1 Nocardioidaceae bacterium
GGTCTTGGGCTGGGGGCGGCAGGTCTGTATAGTTGCCGGCTCGATTGTTCTCTCTGGTGCGGGGTGGAGCAGTCTGGCAGCTCGTCGGGCTCATAACCCGAAGGTCGCAGGTTCAAATCCTGCCCCCGCTACCAAAAGATCGAGGTCAGACATCGTCTGGCCTCGATCTGCTTTTGGAGGTCGCCATGGCGATCCATCAAGAACCCAACGCTTTGCCTCCCGCCACCGGCCGGTTCATCCGGTCGCTGCCGGTTCGTCCTACGCACCTTGGTGTCATGGACATGAACGAGCTGGACCTGGAGCCCCTGATCGGCGCCGAGGAACTTGCTGCCTACCTCGGCGTCCCGATCCAGACGATCTACGACTGGCGGTGCGCTGGTACGGCGCCGCGAGCCTTCAAGTTCGGCAAGCGGCTGAAGTTCGCCGTCACCGACGTCGCCGAGTGGATCGAGCAGCACCACGAGGCGGGAGTACGACGTGGCTAGGCCGCGGCTGCCGATCGGCACGCACGGCTCGATCACGTCGCTGGTCCTGCCGGACGGTCGCGTCGAGGTGCGGACCCGCTATCGCGACGGAGACGGCAAGACCCGCCAGGTGTCGGTGCGCGCTGCGTCGCGGTCGGCCGCGACGACCGAGCTCAAGAAGCGGTTAGCCGCCCGGAATCTCTATCAGCCCGTCGACACGGCGCTGACGCTCGACAGCGTCTTCACCGAGCTCGTCGACTACTGGCTGGCTGACCTCGACCTGGAGGGCCGTCTGGCGCCGTCGACCCGGTTCAACTACGAGCGCGACATGCGCCAGAGCGTGCTGCCGCACTTCGAGCACCTGACGTTGCGCGAGATCGGCGTCGCCCGATGCGACGCGCTGCTCAAGCAGCTCGCGAAGACGTCCTACGCTCGCGCGAAACGGGCCAAGACTGTGCTGCGGCTGGCCTTCGGCCTGGCTGTCCGCCACGAGGTCGTGCCGCGCAACCCGGTGGACGGCGTCGCGCGCCTCTACAAGCCCAAGAGCACGCCAACGGCTCTGACCGCGGTGGAGGTCAACGCGATCCGCGCCGTGATCAAGGCGTGGGAGCAGTCGCGCGGCACGTCCGGTCCGAACCCAGACGGCCAGCTCGGTCAGATCGTCGAGGTCATGCTCGGGACGTCTGCCCGGATCGGAGAGGTGTTGGCGATCAGACGGCGCGACCTGGACCTGACAACGACGCCGGCGACATTGCGGATCTGCGGCACGGTGATCTCCGAGCGCGGTGTCGGCACCTACCGCCAGGAGCACCCGAAGACCGACCGCTCGAACCGCATCGTCGCGCTGCCGACGTTCACGGCCGAAGCGCTCCGACGTCGGCTCGCGATCATGGCCGACCACTCGCTCGACGCTCTGGTCTTCCGTAGTCGCGAGGGAACGCCACTCACAACAGCCAACGTCCGGCGTCAGCTGCGCAAGGTTCTCGGCGCCGCCGGAATCGAGGCCGTCAGCCCGCACATGTTCCGGCGCACCGTCGCGACGGTGATCAACGAGCAGGCGTCTGTGAACCTCGCCGCCGAGCTGCTCGGGCACACCGATCCGAAGGTGACGATCGAGCACTACATCCGCCGCAACGAGCACGTGAACCCGCTGACGGCGGAACTGCTCGACTCAGCCTTCGCGCAGCACATGGATCCCGACCCGACGTAAGCCTGGGCCCGGTGAACGTCAGTGATCCACGCAGCCGTCGCCGTCGTAGTGCCTGAACCGCAAGTTTCGTGCTAGCTGGTTGACCGAGCGTTGCAGCGGGGACTGATCCTCGTCCTCGGGAAGGAACGTCAGCCAACCTTCGGCGGCGGCTTCTTCGGTCACGTTGTGAGCGAGCGCCTCGATCTGTTCGTGATACTGGGTCTGGCTGATCGTTGCGTTCACATCACCGTCGAAGTTGCCATAGATGTCGAGGTCGAGCTTGACCCCGCGTTCGGCCAGGAGCTTCAGCGAGACTGGCGAGATCGAGAGGCCTTCGTTGAGGCGGTCGAGGAACAAGCCGCAAAACAGGTCCAACCTGAATGAGGCCGCCAGCTGTCTCCACACATCGAGATCGGCAGTCAGCTCCGCGGTGATTGCTGCGACCTGCTCATCGAGATTGCCGGGATTCGACTCCGGGGCGGCGTAGGACCAGAGTCCGAATCTGGCGACGCGAGCAACCCCCTGTTTCGATGAGAGCTCGTCACCGCGGGCATAGGCGAACGTCGGTTCTTGTCCGAGCAGTTCCGTCACGTCGGCAGGCACGAGGTCATCGCCTGCGATGCGCAGCGATGCGACAGACCGGCTCAGCGAAGGCACCGAGTCAGGGTAGAGGTCGGGATTGACCGCCGGCGATCGATTACTCGCCAGGCACAGTGGCCAAGACGCGCCACCCCAGGACGTCTGTAGAAGAAGGCCGGCCCCAGTCGTCGTCGATCCACAGCGAGTTGGCGAAGGAGCCAGGTTCGGCGAGTTCCACGCCATGTCGCTTCGTGACGTGCTCGAGTACCCCGAGCGCGGACAGAGACCACATGCTCTCGATCCCTCCGAACAGGCCGCCGTAGGTGATCTCGATGAGCGCGTCGACCGCAGCCGTCACCTCTCTCACGCTGACTCCCGCAGACGTCGCCGCATTGTTGACGGGCCTCGGTAGCGGAGTGCCTGCGCCGCGGGTCACCATGTCGCTGCTCTCGTACCAGTCGTTGAAGGCCTCGGGCCCCACGGTCATCCAGTCCCAGAGGTGGTCTTCCAAGGCGTCCAGTTCCGACGAGGCCAGGTCGGTTCGGGTGCGCCAACGGCGAAAGGTCACGAGGCCGACTGCCTGTCGCGCTCGGGCGGAGAGATCGCTGTGGGCGGCCGGCTCGCGCCAGGCCAGCGACTCCCGCGTGACCTCGTATGCCGTCCCCGACTCGCCGAGTCCCCATGGCTCCAGATCGATAACCGCGAACTTGTCGCTCTGCCGGTGATGGGTCGAGCGAACGTTGCAAGCAAGCACGGTGGGTGTGGGCAGCGGTGTCTCGACGCTGAGATCGGTCGCGAGCACGGCACTCTTGTCGATCAGACGATGGACCAAGCCGCTTGCGTCGCTGAACTCGACGGCAACGAGTCCGGGCATGGGCTCCTCTGAGAGCCATTCGACTACGCGCGCCGACAGGGTGATCACGAAGCGATCCTGCCGGATGTTCGAGATACTGGCGCTGAGATTGAGCCATTCAGGCTGAAGCGGAGGCGGGCATCTGACTGATTGAGATCGATGCTCCGAATTCTCAGGCGTCAACCGGCGGCGGCAACGGATTGAAGCGGTCCGGTCGGCCGCGCTCCGGGCGACGGCGAGTCCGGTTCAATGGACGCAGGCGTCCCTCAAACAGTGTGATCGCTGCGAACGCGTTGACGTGGTTGTGGGTGATCCGCTGACCGGTCATCGGCAGCGGATACGACGGGTCCTCGAACCAAGCGGAGATGTTCTCGATTCTCGCCAACTCGTCGTCTGACATGGCCATCGCACGCTCGGCCAGATCGTCCTCGCCGTAGTCCCAGAGCGCGGCCGCGACTTGGCTCTTCGACGTGTGGACGCGGAAGTTCGGCCGGCCGCGTAGCAACCTCGCCAGTTCGTCGCGGTCTGGGTCGCGGCGGAAGGTCTTCACAGCATCACGCTACGTCTTCCCGACCAGTCCGATCGAGAACGCCGATGCGGGGCGGGCGCCTGAGACCTACGCTGGGAGCATGCGACCGCGCAAGTCGCCGCAGGAGAAGAAGCGGCTCAGCCTCGAGAAGGACGGTCGCAACGCCTACGGTGAGAACGACAAGGCGTCGCGCAAGAACATCCCGCGAGCCAAGGCCCGCGTGAACCGTGCGAACCGGCGCGCCGACACAGTCGCGCTGGGCGACGCCCTCGGCGTTCCCGACGACGAGTTGGATGCTTCGGCCCAGGACGGTGTCGAAGGGCGTCGCCGGAAGGTCTGGCGCAAATGGCCGGACGAGCCGCTTGGTCGCAGGCTCGCTCGCACGGATGGCTCCGACAACGGCCCGGCGTGGGATCCCTCTCAGCGGGATTGGCACTGAAGCATGACCATCTACCCGTCGGCCATCGTCGACGGCTTCGAGCTCGGCATGTGGGTCTCCTATGACGACTGCGGTGACGCCTGGGTGAAGGCGCCCGATGGACGGATCGCGGGACTGATCTGGGAGACGGGCGAACCGGCCTACTTCAAAGTCGTGGCCGAGCCGGACGAGCAAAGGTGGGGAACGTTCGCGGTGCAACTCCCTCTGCCGATGACCAACGACGAGGAGGCCGGCCATTACCTTTCGTCACTGCTGCCGGAACTCAAGGCGCGCTGGAAGGTCAGCAGATGACGACGGGCTCCGGAGTTGCCGACTGGCGCTCGCGGTACATGGCGACCGTGGCGAGCGACGTACGCACCCGTGACGGAATTGGCTGGGAGTTCTCTGACTTCCGCCAAGCGGATGTGTGGGCGGTGTTCCGCGATGATGCAGGCCCGTTCCCGGTGTTATCCGCATCCCGCGGCAACTCGGAACTACCTGGGATCGATGACCTCTGGGCAATGACGAGCGAGGCTGTTACGGATTTGCTCGCAGGCGTCGACATTCGGGACGACGTCGGCTGGCTCGGGAAGAACATCACCGGGGCGCTCCTGCTCGCGGCGGCGGATGTCGATTTGTGGGAGGGTGAAGAGTGGGCTGTCGAGCTCGGTGACGACGACGTCCCAGTCGCGTGGGCTTTGCCGGGCGACGATCGAGTTCCCTTCGCATGGCTGCGTGGCCACGGACTCTCGGGTCAGCATCAGATTGACATCTACCAGGACGACGCGAACTTCGGCCTCGACTTCATCTCGACCTGGAGGCGGGAACTCCCGGCCGCGGCTCTTGGTGGCCTTCGGCCGCGGCGAGACATCCCAGTGGTGACGGGACGGATCCGGGGCGTCGAAGTTGTCCTCGACACGGTCGTCGATGGCAGTTTGGCGCCCGGTGTCGTGACCGAGGTGCTGCTGCATGGTGAGGAACGATCGACTCTCTTGATCGCTGCCGAGGCCTACGCTCGCGACGAATGGCACCTGTACGACGAGTCAGTCGTCGTCGTCCCAGATCTCGAAGCGGCAGACAGCTTGGTCTGGGTTCCCGAGCGACCTTCGTGGAACTCAACAGTTCGACCTAGTCGCGCGGAGTAGCCCGCTCTCTGGCGATTGTTGGGAGGGCGTAATCGCCCTCGGTCATGCGGCCGACCATGAAGAAGATGATGATCATTTGGTTGAGCGCCCGCTGGTACTGGTAGTCCTCGAACAGCGCGTGGGTGGCGATGCGGACGAGAAGCTCGTCCATGAAGCGGGCAAGGATCTCGGGGTGATCGATGATCTCGTCGAACTTCGTCCCCTCGGCGATCCAGCGGTCGAGCTGCTTCCGATCCCGAGGTCGGATGGTCTCCAGCTGGTCTCGGGCGGCCTGGTAGCCGACGTCGCGTGCAGCTGCCGCGGGCGCGGGAGGCGGCCGGGATGCGTTGCGGCGCTCGACGTACGCATCGTTGCGACAGAGGTCGCTGCAGTAGGTCCGTGGCCGGCCGCTGCCCTTCGGCTGGCTGATCGGCTTGCCGCATCTCTTGCACTGCATCGGGAGCCTCGTCATGCCCTTCAGGTGCGTCTGCGACGCCGACCCGGGACGGGTATCCCGCGATCTGCACACCGTGTGACGAAAAGGAACATGTGGGTGCGGCGGGCGTACCTGGGAGGTGAGAACTGACGGGCGGACGAAAACTGGGCAGGGCCGGGAAGGCCCGAGAGGAGGCGAGGTGTGAGGACGATGGCGAACTTGGAGACGAGAACGGGGCCGGATCTCGGCACGGGGACCTTGAGAACGCTTACGGCTCTGTTGAATCAACAGAGCCGTGCTGGTAGCCGAATCGCACTATGGAGCGGGGACGACGAACGGCAGCGCGCCGTGGATGATTCCACGGCCCCGAGGACTCCTCGGGACCGGTCGACTCCGACTCGAACGCTCACGGCCCCGGGGATTCCCCGGGGCCGGTCGGCCGCGCTCCGAACTCTCACGGTCCCGGCGAATCGCCGGAACCGGAGTTGTCCCTCGTGCACCTTGGGTGCGACGGGAGTCCTGAGCGGCGCGCATACAGCCACGGTGCGCCCCTTGCATGACCGTGTCAAGGCGCTGCCAAGGCGACGCGAGAAGACGGAAGACAACGCCGGGCGTCCGGTGAAAAGTCATCGCTCGGCCTGATGTCCGCGGGCTACGGTGCGCTGCATGGTTTCGGCGCGGGTGGTCTCTGGCGACAGGTCGCTGCCGCCTGGGTTCGCGCACCCGCACGCCTCGGAACAAGCGCGTGCGATCGCCGAGGCGGGCATGATCCTGCGGGTCCAGGTCGGCTCGGGAGTACACGGCACATCCATCAGCGGCCAGGACGACCGCGACGAGATGGGGATCTGTCTCGAGCCTCGTGAATTCGTCACCGGCCTCGCTCGCGTGCCACGCGGCATCGATGGCGAAGCGGAAGTGGAGTTCGAGCAGTACCAACGCCATACCGTCTGGGACAAGCCTGGCGGGCTCGCGAACCGGTCCGGCGCCGGCGACCTCGACGTCGTCATCTACTCGGCGCGCAAGTGGTGCCGGCTCGCGTTGGCCGGGAACCCGACGGTCCTGCTTGCGCTGTTCGTGCCGGACGAGGAGGTCGTCTTCAGGAACGAGGTCGGAGCCGAGCTCGTCGACAACGCGCACTGCTTCGTCTCCAAGCTCGCGGCGGCCCGGTTCCTCGGCTACCTGCAGAGCCAGAAGTCGGCGATGCTCGGCGAAACCGGCGCGCACACCAACCGGCCGGAGCTCGTCGCCGTGCACGGGTACGACACGAAGTTCGCGATGCACGCACTTCGTCTGGGCGTTCAGGGAGTCGAGCTGCTGCGCACCGGTCGAATCACCCTTCCCGTTCCGGAACCGGACCTGTCCTTCCTGCGGTCGGTACGCCGCGGGGAGGTCTCGCTGCCCGAGGTACTCGAAGCACTGGACGCTGCCGAAGCAGCGTTGGCTGCGGCAGGAGATGACGCGACCGTCCCTGATGAGCCCGATCGGAAGTGGGTCGACGACTGGCTCCACCGCTCGCACCTTGCGTACTGGGACACCCTGTAGGAAATCCTCTACACTAGAGGCGTTGCTGTTGAGGATTTCCTACGGCGGAGGTGAGCGGGATGACATCGACCGCGTCCGCGCTGCTCGCCATGCTCCCTGACACCTTCCGATACTCCGACGCGCGCGAACAGTTCAACGAGCGCCAGTTCCGCTCGCTCATCGAGAGTGGCCAGATCACCGCGATCTCGCGGGGCCTGTACCGGAAGGCCGACTCGGTCGGCGACGACGACCTGCTGGAGATCGCTGCGAAGGCGCCCATGGCGACGATCTGCCTGAGGTCAGCGCTGTCGAGGCACGGTCTGATCGATGACATCCCGGCCGAGTTCGACATCGCGATCCCGCGGGGGAGATGGACGCCCGCGACGAACGCGCCCGTCAGGTGGCGCCAGTTCGACAACGCGACGTTCGAGCTCGGCCGCGACCAGTTGGCGCTCGACGACGACCGCTCGATCGGCATCTACTCAGCCGAGCGCAGCATCATCGACGCCTTCCGCCTCCGACATCTCGACGGCGACGACCTGGCGAACGATGCCCTCAAGCAGTGGCTTCGCCAGGGCGGCCAGCCGTCTGAGCTGCTCCGGCTGTCGAGTTCGTTCCCACGGGCCGCGAGCGCCATCCGCAAGACCTTGGAGATCCTGCTGTGAGCCGCATATCTCGGGGAACGCCAGAGGCTGATGCGTATCTCGACCTCAAGAACCGCGCGCAGCGCGAGAAGCGCCCGACCCAGGAGCTGCTGCAGCTCTACGTCCTGGAGGCGTTCCTGAGCCGACTGGCCGCGAGCGATCATCGGGATCGGTTCGTGCTCAAAGGCGGCGTGCTGCTGGCGGCATTCGACGAGCGCCGACCGACCCGGGGCGTCGACCTCGCTGGCCTCGACCTCGCGAACGACGCTGTGACTGTGCTCGAGCTCGTCCGCTCGATCGTCGAGCAATCGCCGGCACCGGACGACGGCGTCGAGTTCCTCCCCGACACGGCCAAGTCCGAGGTGATCCGGGAGGAGGACGCGTACTCCGGCGTTCGCGTCAGCATGGGCGCCCGACTGGCGTCCGCGAGCCTGCCGTTCCACGTCGATGTCAACGTGGGTGACCCGATCTGGCCGGCGCCGAGCACAGTCGAAGTACCGCGCCTGCGCGGCGGCGAACCGATCGTGCTGGCGGGCTATCCGATCCACATGGTCCACGCCGAGAAGATCGTGACCGCGATTCAGAGGGGTGTCGCCAACACGCGGTGGCGCGACTTCGGAGACATCTGGACGCTCTCGCGGCGGCACTCCGTCTCGGCGTCCGATCTGCGCGCGGCGATCGACGCTGTCGCGGCTCACCGCGGTGCGCAGCTGTCGCCGCTGGTCGAAGTCCTCGACGGCTACGCCGATCTCGGACAAGGGCGCTGGATCGCCTGGCGTCGCCGTAGCAACTCAGATCACCTCCCCGAGTCGTTCGCAGACGTCCTCGATGCCGTTGTTGCGTTTGCCGATCCCGTCATCGATGGCCAGGCTGGCGGAATGCGATGGGAAGCCCCGGCGTCCGATTGGAGGAACGCATGAGGCGTCTCGCTGAGACAGATGCTGAGGCAGCCATGGCGTGGCTCTCGCGCCAGTCTGAAGGCGACTCGGTGACTGGCTACTCGCCGGCAGGCTGGGCCGCGGAGACCTGGATCCTGCACGCGATGTATGAGAATCCCGCGCTTCCTCGCACACTCACCCACGACGAGATTCGGCGCGAGCTTCTCGAGCGAGGCGAGGTTGAGCCCGACGTCATCGGTGGGGTGAACCTCGACGAAGTCTCGACGTTGACCGGCATTCCGTTGGGACTCGTTAGCGATCCGGGCAATGACTGGAGCCGTCTGACGTGGGACGCGTACCTCCAGCGGTTTTCCGAGCATGAGCCGGACCGAGCGGTGCCACCTTGCTTCCGTTGGTTCCCGCGCGGCAGTTGGCCAGCAAACATCCAACCTGCCCCGGAAGGTTCGATGGACAACGAGTCCTTCGCCGCTCTTCTACGAGCCCTGGCGGAGTCGAGCCCGGCTGGCGAAGCGACGGAATGCGTCGCGTTCTACGCCTCGCTGCCGGCCGGCGGTGACTTCGACAACCTGCATGTGTGGCGGGGTCCGCTCGCGAGCCTCGCTCCTCTTGTCGACCAGTACGACAACACTCCCAGCAACCTGTGGGCGGTTGACCGATCGTGGCTCGTCTGGACCGACTGGGACTTGGAAGGCACGAGGGTGAGCGGGTGCAACGAGCTGATTGATCGCCTCGCCGCGGACTCGTTTCTGGAAACGACCACCTGGACGGCGCGCGAGCACACCATCGATCCACCACTTTGAATCTGAGGTGAGTGGCAGCGCGTCGAGTCGTCAGGCACCATGGAGAAGTCGCAAGACAACCGTTTGCCCACGTCAACTCGGCTATCCGGTGCTGACCACGATCATCGGCAGCGAGTGGAAATCGGCCTTGGGATCGCCAGAGGTCGCAGGTTCAAATCCTGCCCCCGCTACAATGTGATGTCTCAAGACATCGGCATAGCCCGGACCTGCGTTTCGTAGGTCCGGGCTACTTCTTTTTGGTGGGTCTGGGTGGTCTGCGGGTGGGCTGGTAGTCGCGGTGTGGGTCGATGGTGAGCTCGCGGAGGAGTTCTCCGGTGGCGGCGTGGACGACTCGGACCTCGAGGTTCTGGATGAGCAGGATGACGTAGGTCCCGGCGTAGGGTCGGCCGATGCCGATGTGTCGCAGTTGGCCAGCGATGCGCAGGGTGACGGTGCCGGCCTTGCTGATCTTGTCGTGGCGCACGCGGTCGTGGGTGGCGTTGTCCCGTTCGGTGTCGGGGGTGGCCTTCGGGCGGGCGTGGTAGGCGGCGGCCGGGGTGGCGCGGTGGGGGAGCGAGCGGTGCGGTCGCCGGTGGTTGTACTCGTCGCGGACCTGGTCGAGGAGTACCTGGAGGTCGGCGAGCGTGCTCGGCTGGATGGGCTGGGCGCGTAGCCACTTCTTCATCGTCTGTTGGAACCGCTCGGCCTTGCCGCAGGTGGTCGGGTGGTTTGGCCGGGAGTTCTTCTGCACGATGTGGCGGCGGCTGAGTTCGGCTTCGAAGGAGTTCTTGCCTCCTTGCCGGCCGTGGCCGGCCAGTCGAACGGTGTAGACCATGCCGTTGTCGGTGAGCGTGGATGCGGGGTATCCGTGCAGGTCAGCGGCCTGGGTGAAGGTGATCAGCACGATCGGAGCGGTGACCCGGGCATGTGCGGACACGTGC
>JAGQUE010000528.1 GCA_020438665.1 Nocardioidaceae bacterium
GATCCGGCCCGGCCGAGTCCCTCCCGCTGTGCAGCGGGAAGGACACCATGACCACCCAGCTCTTCCGGCGTGCGGCCGTGCTCACGGCCGCCGCCATCACCTTGTCCGCGCTCAGCTCGCCGGCCCGGGCGGCGGATCCCACGCCGGCCGAGCTCTCGGCCGCCTGGCTGACCGGGGAGCTCACCGACGGGCTCGTCCACAACGACCAGTACGCGTTCGACGACATCGGCCTCACCATCGATGTCGGGTTGGCGCTCAACGCCATCGGGAGCCAGCCCGCCGCCGTCGCCCAGCTGCGCGCCGCGGTCGCCCCCGAGATCAAGGGCTACACGACCTACAAGAAGAGCGTCTTCGCCGCCAGCACCGCGAAGGCGCTCGTGCTGGCCCAGACACTGGGTGCGAGCCCGCGGTCCTTCGGTGGTGTCAACCTGGTCAAGCAGCTGCAGCAACGGGTCTCGCTCGCCGACACCCCGATCCGTGGCCGGATCGCCGACAAGTCCAGGGGCGCCGACTATGCGAACGTCGTCGGGCAGGCCTATGCCGTCCAAGGGCTGGCGGCCGCACGCAGCCGGAAGGCGGGTGCCGTGCTCGACTTCTTCCTGGAGCAACAGTGCGACGCGGGCTATTTCAGGTTGAACTTCACCCCCAACAAGAACCGCCGCGATCAGACCTGTGACGGAGGGACCAAGGCACAGAGTCCCGCGGACACCGACGTGACCGCGCTGGCCGTCATCACCCTGGTCGGACTCGACTCGAGTCGACCCAAGGTGCAGCGCGCGGCGACCCGAGCCGTTCGCTGGCTCAAGCACCGTCAGCGCGCCAACGGCAGCTTCGGTGGTGGCCCGACCACTCCGGGGAGCAACACCAACAGCACGGGGCTCGCCGCCACCGCGCTCGGACTGGTGGGCGCGTGCAAGCCTGCCCGTCAGGCCGCCGAGTGGGTGCTGGCACTGCAGATCCCCGCAGCCACGCCGGGGCTTGAGGCACAAGCGGGCGCCATCGCCTACGACCGAGGCGCCTATGACGCCGTGGTCGCGGCGGGAGACATCACCATCGATGACCAGGACCAGTGGCGGCGCGCCACTGCGCAGGCCGCGCCGGCCCTGCTCCGGCTCGCTGCCCCGTGCAAGGGGTTCTGATCGCGTGACCCGTCATCTGCTCCGACGCGCGGTCGCCGCGGCCCTGGTGGTCGTGGCGTCCGGGGTCGGTGTCGTGCTCCCGGTGACACCGGCCTCGGCCGCGGCGTGCGGCAGCGCCGCCGGGGTGACTGTGGTGGTCGACCCGCACGCGCTCGGCGGCGGACTCCGGGTGGTCTGTGACACCGGGGGTGGCGCGAAGGCCGCGACGTTGTTCACGCGCAACGGGATCGACCTCGCCTATGTCCAGCGCCAGCCCGGGTTCGTGTGCCGCGTCGACGGGGCGCCGGCCAGCGATCCCTGCGTCAACACCCCGCCTGCCGACGCCTATTGGGGGCTGTTCTGGTCCAACGGCACCAGCGGTACGTGGTCCTATGCCACCACCAGCGCCGGGTCGCTCAGCATCCCCGACGGTGGCTATGTCGCGTTCTCGTGGCAGGGCAGCACCGCCAAGGCGCTGCCCGGTGTGACCCCCACCGCCCACACCAGTGCGTCGCCCAGCGCGTCAGCCAGCCCCTCAGCGAGCTCGTCGCCCAGCCACTCGGGGGGCGGGGGTCGCGACAACGGCTCCGGCTCCGGGGGGAGCGCGGCGCCGTCCGCCGACGCCTCGACGGCGGCGTCCTCGCGGCCGCCCGCGACGTCTGGTTCACCGAGCGCGAGCCCGCGCCACCACCGGAGCAAGCGCGCCGCCGCCTCACCAGGGGCCGTCGTGGCCGGGTCCGGCTCACCCTCGGCGCCGCCGGCCGCGACGGTCAGCGACGCCACGGCGCCAGCGGCCGCCGAGACCGACGGGGCGCAGCCCACCGGGCTGCCCGGTTGGGTCGTCCCAGCGGTGCTCGTGCTGCTGGCCGGCTCGGCCGGTGGTGTGGCGCTGGTACGCCGTACCCGTGGGGCGCCACTGCCGTGACGATCCCGCTGCCGCGCCCCCACGGACGCCCTGCCGCCACCCGCGCCCGGCTGCCCCGCGACCTCCACCCGGTCGCGTGGTGGGTGTGGGCGCTCGGGCTGGCGGCGGCGGCGTCCTTCAGCACCAACCCGCTGACCCTGCTGCTCGTGATGGCGGTGGCCGGGCTGGTCGTGGTGGCGCGGCGGCCGGAGCACCCATGGTCGCGGGCGTTCCGCATCTATCTGTGGATGGCCGCGGCCGTGGTGACCATCCGCGTGGCCTTCCGCGTCGTCTTCCCCGGGACGCCGACCGGGCGCGTCCTCATCCCGCTGCCCGAGGTGCCGCTGCCGGGGTGGATGACCGGGATCCAGCTGCTGGGACCGGTGACGAGCGACGCCCTGGTCGCCGGCCTCTATGACGGGCTGCGGCTGGCGGCGATCATCGTCTGCGTCGGCGCGGCCAATGCGCTGGCCAACCCCAAGCGGCTGCTGAAGTCGTTGCCGCCGGCGCTCTATGAGATCGGCACGGCGCTGGTGGTCGCGGTCACGATCGTGCCGCAGCTGGCCGACAGCGTACGGCGCGTCCGCGCCGCCCAGCGCCTCCGCGGCGGCGCTTCGGGCCGGGTGGCGCGCCTGCGCCGCTTCTTGGTGCCTGTCCTCGAGGATGCCCTCGAGCGCTCGCTGGCCCTCGCCGCAGGGATGGACACCCGCGGCTATGGCCGGGCACCGGGAGAGTCGGCCGGCCGGCGACGGGTCACCGGTGGGTTGCTGCTCGGCGCGCTCATCGGGATCGCCGTCGGCGTCTATGCGGTGCTCGACCGCACCGCGCCGCGCTATCTGGCGCTGCCCATGCTCGGCGCGGGGACCATGCTTTCGGTCGCCGGCATGTGGAGCGCCGGGCGCCGCGTGACCCGCACGCGCTATCGCCCCGACCGGTGGCGGCTCCCCGAGCTGCTCACCGCTGCCACGGGGATCATGGTCGCGGCGGCGACGTATGCCATCGGGGCCGGCGATGTGGCGCTCGCGCATCCTGCCCTCGACGTGGCACCCACGATGAGCCTGGAGCTGCTGCTCGCCCTCCTGCTCGGGGTCGCGCCGGCGGTCCTCACCCCACCCCCTGCGCGGCCGTGGCGCTCCGCACCGCGGACGCGGGAGCCGGACACGCTGGAGGTGGCCGCGTGATCGAGCTGCGCCAGGTGACGTTCGCCTATGCCGAGCGGACCATCCTCGACCGCGTCGATCTCGACATCGACGAGGCCGAGCTGGTGCTCGTCGCCGGCCCCACCGGGTCCGGCAAGTCCACCCTCCTGGGGGTGCTGACCGGGCTGGTGCCGCGCTTCACCGGTGGTCGGCTCTCCGGCGACCTGCGCATCGACGGCCAGTCCGTGCTCGGCCGGCCGCCGCGCGAGCGCGCCCACCTCGTCGGCTATGTCGGGCAGGACCCGCTCGCCGGCTTCGTCACCGACACGGTCGAGGAGGAGCTCGCCTATGGCATGGAGCAGCTCGGCCTCCCCGCCGAGACCATGCGACGGCGGGTCGAGGAGACCCTCGACCTGCTCGGCATCAACGACCTGCGCGGCCGCGACCTCCGCACCCTGTCCGGCGGCGAGCAGCAACGCGTGGCGCTGGGGTCGGTGCTGACCATGCACCCGCGGGTGCTCGTGCTCGATGAGCCCACCTCCGCGCTCGATCCGACCGCTGCCGAGGACGTCCTTGCCACGCTCACCCGACTCGTCCACGACCTCGGCCTCTCGGTCGTGCTCGCCGAGCACCGGCTGGAGCGCGTCATCCCGTTCGCCGACCGGATGTGCCTGCTGCCCGGCGACGGCCGGCTCGTCACCGGCCCGCCCGCGCAGGTCCTCGAGGACGCCCCGCTGGTCCCGCCGATCGTCGAGCTGGGTCGCGCTGCCGGCTGGCGACCGCTGCCCCTCACCGTGCGCGACGCGCGCCGGCGTGCTCGGACGCTCACCGTCCCGCCCGCGCCCGTTGCCGACCCTGTCCCCGGCGGCGCCGTCCTGGTCGACGCCGACCGCGTCAGCGTCGTCCACGGCCGCACCGTCGCCGTCCGTGAGCTGGACCTGTCGCTGGCCGCCGGCACCGTCACGGCGCTGATGGGGCGCAACGGCTCGGGGAAGTCGTCGCTGCTGTGGGCCTTGCAGGGCAGCGGCTCCCGTCGCTCCGGCCGGGTCACCGTCGAAGGGCGCGACCCGTCCTCGGTGGGAGACGACGAGCGGCGCCGGCTGGTCGGGCTGGTCCCGCAGACCGCGGCCGACCTGCTCTATCTCGAGTCGGTCGCCGACGAGTGTGCCGCCGCGGACCATGGCGCCGACGCGGCACCCGGGACCTGTGCCGCGCTGGTGCGCCGGCTGGTCGCCGGCGTGGAGGCCGCCACCCATCCTCGCGACCTGTCCGAGGGGCAACGGCTGGCGCTGGCTCTGGCCGTCGTCCTGACCTCGCAGCCCGACGTCCTCCTGCTCGACGAGCCGACCCGAGGCCTCGACTACGCAGGCAAGCGGGCGCTCGCCGAGATCCTCCGCGACCTCGCCGTGGCCGGCCGCGCCGTGCTCGTGTCGACCCACGACGTCGAGTTCGCGGCCCAGGTGGCCGACCGGGTGGTCGTGCTCGCCGAGGGCGAGGTCGTCTCCGCCGGACCGGCGCGCCGGGTCGTCGCCGAGTCACCGGCGTTCGCGCCCCAGGTCACCAAGGTGCTCGGTGACGGCTGGCTGACCGTCGCCGAGCTGACCCCCGTCCTGGAGGGCGCATGACCGCTCGCCACACGCCGCTCGCGCTGCCACTGCGGCCGCGCTCGACCGCGGTGCTCCTCCTGGGCTCACTGGCCGGGCTGGCCATGTTCGTGTGGCCGCTGCTGGTCCGCGTCCCCGTCGGTGCCGACCGGGTCGCACCGCCGTTCGTGTTCCTGGCCCTGCTCCCGCTCGTGGTGGTCCTGATCCTGGTCGAGCTCAGCGAGGGCGGCATGGACGCCCGGGTGCTCGCGATCTTGGGGGTGCTCAGTGCCATCAACGCCGTGCTGCGAGGGCTGTCCGCCGGGGTCGCAGGGGTGGAATTGGTGTTCTTCCTGCTGATCCTGGCGGGCCGGGTGTTCGGCCCGGGGTTCGGTTTCGCCCTCGGCGCGACGTCGCTGTTCGCGTCGGCGCTGCTGACCGCCGGCGTCGGGCCGTGGCTGCCCTTCCAGATGCTCGCCTCCGCCTGGGTCGGGGCCGGTGCCGGGCTGCTGCCGCGCCGGGTCAGCGGTCGCTGGGAGATCGCGATGCTGGTGGGCTATGGCGTGATCGCGGCGTACGCGTTCGGGATCTTGATGAACCTGTCGGGTTGGCCGTTCTTCGTCGGCATCGAGGTCCCGGGTCATCAAGGGTCGCTGTCGTTCGTGCCGGGCGACCCGCTGGTGGACAACCTCCGGCGGTTCGGCGTCTACACCCTGCTCACGTCCACGGGCAGCTGGGACACCGGGCGGGCGCTGACCAACTCGGTCGCGATCGTCGTGCTCGGCCCCGCGGTCCTCGCGACGCTGCGCCGGGCGTCGCGGCGCGTGCTGGTCGGTCCGGCGGATCCCGCGCCGACCGGAGAGCCCGCGGTCAGTCCGGAGCCGGCTCGCTGAGCGGAGCCCCGGCACCCGAGCGCGTCGCGCCGATGCTGGCCGCGACCACGCAGGCCATGGCGGTCAGCTGGAGCGGGGTGAGCAGCTCACGCAGCACCAGCGCGGCCGCGAGTGCGGCGGCCGCCGGCTCGAGGCTCATCAGGATGCTGAAGACCGCCGGCTTGATGGTGCGCAGCGCGATCAGCTCGACCGAGTAGGGCACCACCGAGCTCAGCAGACCGACGAGCGCGCCGAGCAGGAGCAGCTGCGGGTCGAGCAGGTCGCGACCACCGACCACCAGCGCGAACGGCGTGAGCGCGACCGCGCCGACCGCACTCGCGACGGCCAGGCCGGCGAGGCCGGGCCACCGCGCCCCGGTGCGCGCGGACAGCAGGATGTAGGCCGCCCAGCAGCCACCCGCGACGAGGGCGAAGAGCACCCCCACCAGGGTCACCGAACCCGGCTCGAGTCCGAGCAGGAGGACTCCCGCGGCCGCGAGCCCGACCCAGACCAGGTCGCGGGCACGCCGCGAGCCCAGGACCGCCAACGTCAGCGGCCCGACGAACTCGATGGTCACGGCCAGCCCGAGCGGGATCCGGGCGAAGGACTGATAGATGGTCCAGTTCATCGTCACCAGAGCCAGCCCGAAGGCCACCGCGACCAGCCAGTCGTCACGGGTACGGCCGCGCAACCGGGGCCGGGCCATCGCCACGAGCACGACGGCGCTCGACGCGAGCCGCAACCACACCATCGCCGTCGGCGACACGACGTCGAACAGATGCTTGGCGACGGCCGCCCCGAACTGCACCGACAAGATCCCGGTCAGCACCAGCCACACGGGCGACAGGCGCGAGGCGGGCTGGAGCACCGGGCCAATCTAGGCCCCGCCGGGGCGCTCCGCGCGGAGCGGCCCGAAACGGTCGACAAACGCTACCGGGGAAGGTATGCCTGTCCTTTGGGTCGAGCCCGTTCCACTGTCGCCTTGAGGAGGATGACATGACGACACTCGTGCTCGTGGGCACGCGCAAGGGCCTCTGGCTCGGCAGCTCCGATGACCGTCGCCGCGACTGGACGTGGACCGGTCCCCACTTCGCCATGGAGGAGATCTACTCGGTCATGGTCGACACCAGAGGCGGGGGTACCCGCCTCCTGGCCGGCGCCTCGTCACCGTGGCTCGGGCCTCAGGTGTGGCGGTCCGACGACCTGGGCCGGAGCTGGCAGGAGACCCCCAACGGCGCCGTCAGGTTCCCCGAGGATGTCGACGCGACCGTCGCACGGGTCTGGCAGCTCCAGCCCGGCGCCGAGGACGGCGTCGTCTGGGCCGGCACCGAGCCCGGCGCGATCTTCCGCTCCACCGACGGCGGCGAGACCTTCACACTCGAGCGCGGGCTCTGGGACCACCCCCACCGCGCCGAGTGGAACGAGGGCTATGGCGGCCAGGCCTTCCACACGATCCTCCCGCACCCCCACGACCCCGAGCGGCTCGTGGCGGCGATCTCGACCGGCGGGGTCTATCGCACCGACGACGGTGGCACGAGCTGGGCGCCCGCCAATCAGGGGATCAAGGCGGAGTTCTTCCCCGGGGAGCGCAACTACCCCGAGTTCGGCCAGTGCGTCCACAAGGTCAGCCGGAGCGCCGGCGACCCCGACCGGCTGTTCCTCCAGAACCACGGCGGGGTCTATCGCTCGGTCGACGGCGGTGGGACGTGGGAGGACATCGCACCCGGGCTGCCGTCGGAGTTCGGCTTCCCGATGGTGAGTGACCCGCACGACGCGGACACGATCTATACCTTCCCCCTCGCCGACGCGGGCGGGCGCTGGCCGGTCGACGGCAAGGCCCGGGTGTGGCGGTCCCGGGATGCCGGCGACACCTGGGAGCAGCTCGGCGACGGGACCCTGCCCGACGACTACTTCGTGGCGGTCATGCGCGATGCGATGTGCACCGACGGCCACACCCCGGTAGGGGTCTATTTCGGCGGCCGCAACGGGGTGGTGCACGCCTCCGTCGACGGTGGAGACAGCTGGACCGAGATCATCCGTGACCTGCCCGACGTGTTGGTCGTGCGCGCCGCCGTGATCTGACCCACGCCCGCGTCCCCGGACCCCTGGCAGCGGCCCGGGGGCATGGTGCGACGGCCCGACATCTGAGACGATGCGCCGATGTCAGCCTTCGAGATCGTGCGCCAGACGCGCATCGATGCCGACCCGGGTCGCGTCCACGACCTGGTCAACGACCTCCACCGGTGGCAGGGCTGGTCGCCCTGGGAGGGCATCGACCCCGGGATGAGCCGCGAGTACGACGGTCCGGACGCGGGCGTCGGGGCGTCCTACTGCTGGTCCGGCAACCGCAAGGCGGGCTCGGGCAGCATGCTGATCACCGAGTCCTCACCCGAGGTGATCGGGATCCAGATCAGCTTCCTCAAGCCCTTCAAGGCGACCAACCAGGTCACCTTCGAGATCGTGCCCGCAGCCGGCGGCTCGGAGGTCGCGTGGCGGATGAGCGGGGAGCAGTCGGGCCTGGGGGCCGTCGTCGGCATGGTGTTCTCGATGGACAAGCTCGTCGGCAAGGACTTCGAGCGCGGGCTGGCCCGCCTCAAGGAGCTCGCGGAGTCCTGACCCGGGGCCGCACCGCCGCGACGATGCCGTCGATCCGCGACTCGGTGAGCGGGTCGTCGAGGTACTCGCGGACCCAGGCCTCGTGGTGGGCCCGCCCAGACTCGGTGTCGGCCGTCAGCCACCCCTCGCAGCCCATCTCCACGATGTGGCCGAGCTGGGCCACCAGGACCGCGAAGTCGTCGGGCCCGGTGACGCGCGCCGGCCCGCCGGCCGCCGCATAGGCGGCATGGAGCGCCCTGGCCCGAGCGTGATCGCCCTGACCGAAGTCATAGAGGACCAGCGCCAGCTCCTGGACGGGAACACCCGGCCCGGCGTTCTCCCAGTCGAGGACGGCGACCCCGCTGCCGACGGGCAACCGGGGGAGGACGTTGTCGGACCACAGGTCGCTGTGGCACCACTGCTCGGAGGACCGGGGCCCGATCAGCGACTCGAGCGCGTGGAGGTTGGGCACGAGCGCGGTCAGCTCGACCGCGAACGGCGCCCCGGCGGCCGTCAGCCGTTCGGCCAGGTGCTGCCACGCGTCCAGGCCCACGGGTGTCGTGTACCAGGGATGGATCGGCTCCGCCACGGGGACGCGCACGCGATGGACGAGCGCCACGACGCGGCCGACCTCGCCCGGGTCGAGGCTCCGGTCGGCGGCGCCGACGTCCATCCAGTCATGGACCCGTACCTGATGGCCCCCGACGTCGGCCAGCACGTTGCCCGACACATCGCGGACCACGCGCGGCAGCGGAACGCCGGCCGCCAGCGCCGCGTCCTGGAAGGCGGCGTCCGCCGCCGCGTCGGCCGGATCCACCGGCTCGAGCGGATCCTTGACGGCGAAGGCGCCGCCGGCCGTCTCCAGCCGCCACACCAGGCCCTGCTGCCCTCGGGCGACCGGCCCGGCCAGCGTGGCCGGGCGGGGGAGGCCATAGGCCGCGGCGACGGCGTCGCCGAGGGTCGCGTCCAGCATGAGCCCACCGTACGAGCACGGCGGCCGCGCGGCTACGCTCATCCGCATGCCCGAGCAGCCCGACATCAAGCCCCGTTCCCGCGACGTCACCGACGGACTGGAGAAGGCCGCGGCCCGCGGCATGCTGCGCGCCGTCGGCATGGGCGACGACGACTGGGCCAAGCCGCAGATCGGCGTGGCCAGCAGCTGGAACGAGATCACGCCCTGCAACCTGTCACTCGACCGGCTCGCCAAGGCCGTCAAGAACGGCGTTCACGCGGCGGGCGGATACCCCCTCGAGTTCGGGACCATCTCGGTGTCCGACGGCATCTCCATGGGCCACGAGGGGATGCACTTCTCGCTGGTGTCCCGTGAGGTGATCGCCGACTCCGTCGAGACCGTGATGATGGCCGAGCGACTCGACGGCTCGGTGCTGCTCGCCGGCTGCGACAAGTCGCTGCCCGGCATGCTCATGGCGGC
>JAGQUE010000529.1 GCA_020438665.1 Nocardioidaceae bacterium
CACACGGCGCCGCGCCGTCGCATGAGGTGCGACAGCAGCCCGAGCTCGCGCTCGCTGAGAGCCACGTCGCTCGCACCGAGCTGGGCCCGCCGACGGTCGAGGTCGACCCGGAGCCCCCCAGCCACCAGGTAGCGACCCGATTCCTCGACGGGGCGCTGCCGAGGCAGGCCGTCGCTGAGGTGCCGGCGGACCCGCGCCATCAGCTCGGCGGCGTGGAAGGGCTTGCCCACGAAGTCGGCGGCACCGTCGTCGAGCGCACTCACCCGCGCCGCCACCTCGTTGACCGCTGAGAGCACGATCACCGGTGGCGCCGTCGGCTTCTTCTTCAGCTCGCCCAGCACCTGCAGTCCGTTGACGCGCGGCATCACCATGTCCAACAGGACGAGGTCGATGTCGGCCTGGGCGGCCAGCAGGTCGAGCGCCACCCCACCATCGGGCGCGGTCAGCACCTCGTGGCCGTCACCGGCCAGGAACCTCGACAGCACCTCGACGACCCGCTTCTCATCGTCGACAACCAGCACCTTGCTCACGACAAACCCCACCATTCATCGGAACGGACTGCCCCACACACCGACCGAGTCCGGCGCCTGAACGGGATCCCGACGAAACCCTCACCCCACGTGAGGCCTTCCCCGACACCCCATGCAGGTTAGGCTTGCCAAGCACCATGCGACCCCACGCTCGGGCTGTCAATGAAAATCTTGCTGGACCACTCACGCCTTCTGGCGTTTGCGGCCGGATGCCTGCGGATGAGGACATGAGCGACGACGTCAACACCATCGCCCGGGCCGTCGTGGTCCACGGACACGTCCAGGGCGTGTGGTTCCGCGGCGCCTGCCAGGCCGAGGCGCAGCGACTCAACGTCGTCGGCTGGGTCGCCAACGAGTTTGACGGCACCGTTCGCGCCCATGTCCAGGGGACGCCCACGGCCGTCGAGTCGCTCCTGGACTGGATGCGCGTCGGCCCACGCCACGCCCGCGTCGACCGGGTCGATGTCGGCATCGCCACCCCCGAGAAGCACCGCGGCTTCCTGGTCCGCTGACGCGAGGCCCGCGCGCCCGCCGGGCCCGACGTCGGCCTCACTCACGGGCGAGCATCGCCCTGACAGCCCGTTCCACCGCGGCCTGCCGCTGGGCCGGGCTGCGATGCCGGCGCCGACAGGCGGCCGCGATCGTCACCCCGTCCTCATAGAGGTCGACGACCCGTGGGTCCACATAGGAGGCCCGGGCCACGGCCGGGGTGTTGCCGAGGTAGAGGTATTGCCGCCGCCCGGCGACGTCGACACCCACGGCCTGGAGGTGGCCGTTGGGAGCCGGGCAGATCCACACCTCGGTCCACGCGGGCGGGATCACGAGCGCCTTGACGCGGGCGATGTCCTCCGGCGGCAAGGGGTCACCGTGCTGGTCGAGGTAGCGGAACCCCCTGCCCGAGCGTCGTCTGGTCCACCCGGGCCCCGCACAACTCACCCGACGCAGCCGCACCATCGCTCCCCCTTCACGCCCGCGTCCGACGTACCCGCCGGATCACGCTGCGACACCCGCCACCCGACCGCTCGCCGTGCGCCGGAAGCCGCTCGGCGCGGTCTCCCGCCGTACGCCGCAGCTTTGGAACCTTCCAATCGAGATCTGGGGACATTTGCGCTGGAATGTCCCCACACGCGGGAGGAAACCTCCCGCGTTCCCCGTTTCCGGGGATGCCACTGTGACCGCGCGAGCTGCTCCTCAACGGCGAGGGATGTCTCCCGCGCCCGACAGTCCGAACATGGAGGAACCTCGTGGCAGACGTGGAGAAGGCACTGGACGCGGCGGGGCTGCACAACCCGCACGTCCGCGACTATGTCAAGCACTGGGCGGCCCACACCGGCGCCGCCCGCATCGAGGTCGTCAGCGCCAGCGACGACGCCCGGCTCATCCAGGAGTCCCTGGCCGCCGGCGAGATCCAGCCGGCCGGCGACGGCCTCTACTACTCGCGCAGCTATGCCAAGGACACCGCCCGCTCCGAGGAGCGGACGATCGTGGCCACCAGCCGCCCCGAGGACCAGGGCACCTACAACAACTGGCGTCATAGCGACGAGGTCCGCCCGGTCGTCGAGGGCCACATGAAGGACGCCATGGCCGGCAAGACCATGTATGTCATCCCCTATCTCATGGCGCCCCCCGGATCGCCGCTGGAGGCGTGGGCCGCCGGCGTCCAGCTGACCGACCACCGCACCGTGGTGCTCCACATGATCCGGATGGCCCGCGTCGGCGTCTCCCTCATCGAGAACCTCGCCGACCCGGAGACGTTCGTCCGCGCGGTGCACGTCACCGGCGACCTCCACAACCTCGGGCAGGGCACGCCGGACGACAAGCGCTACTTCGTCACCGTGGCCGACGAACGGACGATCCTCCACTTCGGCTCGTCCTATGGCGGCAACGCGCTGCTCGGCAAGATCGCCCACGGCCTGCGGCAGGCGGCGTACGACGGCTGGGCGTCGGGCCGCTTCCTCGCCGAGCAGTTCATGCTGCTCGGCATCACCGACAAGCAGACCGGCAAGGTCTGGCACATCGCCGGCGGCTTCCCGAGCGCCTCGGGCAAGACCAACCTCGCGATGACGCTGGCCCCCGACGCCCTCGGTGACCGCTACCACGTGTCGTTCTATGGCGACGACATCACCTGGCTGTGGATCGACCCCGAGGACGGCCGCCTCTATGGCATGAACCCGGAGTTCGGCGTCTTCGGCGTCGCCAAGGACACCAACGAGAAGACCAA
>JAGQUE010000045.1 GCA_020438665.1 Nocardioidaceae bacterium
CCATCCGGCGGGGCCACCGGCACGCCCGCGTGCCATCATGCGGGCATGACCGAGGTCCCGATCCGCGACGAGTCGATCCGGCTCGGGCAGTTCCTCAAGCTCGCCGACCTCATCGACTCCGGTGCCGACGCCAAGCCGCTGCTGGCCGACGGAGCGGTGAGCGTGAACGGTGAGGTGGAGACCCGGCGCGGGCGCCAGCTCGTGCCCGGTGACGTGGTCACCATCGGTGGGGTCTCCTGCCGCGTCGGTGTCAGCTGACGCCGAGCAGGTCCACGACGAAGATCAGCGTTTCGCCCGGCTTGATGACGCCGCCGGCGCCGCGGTCGCCATAGCCCAGGTGGGGCGGGATGACGAGCTGACGGCGGCCGCCGACCTTCATCCCCTGGACGCCCTGGTCCCAACCGGCGATGACCTGGCCGATGCCGAGCCGGAACTGGAGCGGGGTGCCTCGGTTGTAGGACGCGTCGAACTCCTCGCCGGTGGAGTGGGCCACCCCGACGTAGTGGACCGACACCGTCGCGCCCGCGGCCGCCTCGTCCCCGTCACCGGTGACGAGGTCGGTGACGACCAGGTCGGCTGGCGGGTCGAAGTCGGGGAAGTCGATCTCGGGCTTGTCCACGAGGAACCTTTCAGGCCGGTAACTATCGGTGCGGTAACTATCGGGCGGGATGCTTGCGGGCGGGGTGCTTGAGAGCGGGGGAGCGATCAGGTCTGGTGGACATAGCTGTCGAGCTGGTCGCGCTCGAACTCCAGCTGGGACATCCGGCTCTTGACGACATCGCCGATGCTGACGATGCCCGACAGCGCGCCGTCGCGCACGACGGGGACGTGGCGGATGCGGCGCTCGGTCATCAGCGCCATCAGCTCCTCGGTGGAGGTGTCGGGCTCGCAGGTGGCCACCTCGGTGGTCATGATGCCCGAGACCGGGCCCTCGAGGGCGTTCTCGTCGCCGTGGAGGCGGCGTACGACGTCGCGCTCGGACACGATCCCATCGACGAGGGTGCCGTCGCGGCTCACCACGAGGGCGCCGACGTTGTGCTCGGCGAGGAGGGCCAGCAGCTCGCGCACGCTGGCATCGGGACTGATGGTGATCACGTCCTGGCTCGACTTGCCGTGGAGAACCTCGTGGATCCGCATCGTCACATCGCCTTCCGAGTAGTGCCGCCTGTCGAGGCCACGCTAGCCGGACCCTAGGCGTGCGAGGAAGGGCGGTTCCGCGGGTCAGTCCTCCGGGTCGTCGACCAGGCGCACCCGGTGGCCGCGCAGCTCGGTCACCGAGCCGGGGCCGGACGGCACGTCGTCGGGGTCATGGCCGCGATCACCGGGGGTGCCGAGGAACGACAGCGCCGCCTCGTGGAGGTGCCCGTTGGAGGCCACGACGTTGCCGCCGTAGGGGCCGTCGGTGCCGTCGAGGCCGGAGAACCGGCCGCCGGCCTCGCGCACGATCACGTCGAGCGCGGCCATGTCATAGAGCTGGAGCTCGGGTTCGGCCGCGATGTCGACGGCGCCCTCTGCGAGCAGCATGTAGGACCAGAAGTCGCCATAGGCGCGGGTGCGCCAGCAGCGGCGGGTCAGCGCCAGGAAGTCGTCGAGCCGGCCGCGTTCCTCCCAGCCGTGGAGGGAGGCATAGGACAGCGAGGCGTCCTCGAGGCGGCGTACGTCCGACACCTGGCATCGGCTCGCCTTGAGCAGCGACCGACCCGTCCAGGCGCCACCGCCCGCCGAGGCCCACCACCGACGCTGCAGCGCCGGAGCGGACACCACCCCGACGACGACGACCCCGTCGATGGCGAGCGCGATCAGCGTCGCCCAGACGGGGACGCCCCGGACGAAGTTCTTGGTCCCGTCGATCGGGTCGACGATCCACTGGCGGTTGCTGCTGCCGGTGGTGCCGTGCTCCTCGCCGACCACGGCGTCGCGGGACCGCACCCGCGACAGCGTCCGCCGGATCGCCTCCTCGACCGCGATGTCCGCCTCGGTGACCGGCGTCAGGTCGGGCTTGCTCATCACGTGCAGGTCCAAGGCACGGAAGCGAGCCTCGGTCAGCGAGTCGGCGTCGTCAGCGAGCACGTGGGCCAGCCGGAGGTCGTCGGTGTAGTCGGCGTTGGCCATGGGCACAGGCTATTGCCCCGGCGCCCCGAACCCCGGGACGTGGGTGTGGCAAAACTCAGGGGCGGCCTGCGCCGGAGCGCCGCAAGCGCCAGCGCCCATGAGCATCAACGGTCTCCCGCTGCCCCTGGTGGTCGTCCACGCGGGCGACACCCGGCGCCTGGGCCGTCTGGGGCTGACCCGCCGAGGTGCCCCGTCCTGTCCCCCGAGGGGCCCCGTCCTGTCCCCCGAGGGGCCCCGTCCTGTCCCCCGAGGTGCCCCGTCCTGTCCCCCGAGGTGCCCCGTCAGTACGACGCGTCGTAGCGCGCGCTGAGCAGCCGCCGGAACGACAGCACCCGCTCGGGATCGGCCTCGCCGCGGGTGACGGCCTCGTCGAGGCCGCACTCGGGCTCGTCGTCACCGTGGGTGCAGCCCCGCGGACAGTCCTCGGTCATCTCGTCGAGATCCGGGAACGCCTCGATGAGGCGCTCGGGCCGCACATGCGCCAGACCGAACGACCGGATCCCGGGGGTGTCGATGATCCAGCCGCCCTCGGGCAGCTCGAGCATCCAGGCGCTCGTGGACGTGTGCCGGCCGCGACCCGTGACCGCATTGACGTGGCCGACCTCGCGGTGGGCGTCCGGCACCAGCGCATTGACCAGCGTCGACTTGCCCGCATTGGG
>JAGQUE010000530.1 GCA_020438665.1 Nocardioidaceae bacterium
AGAAGACGTCGACGCCGAGGAAGCCCCCACCCGCCCACGAGACGCCCGCGTGATACAGCATCACCGAGACGACGGCGATGGCGCGGACCCCGTCGAGCGCCGGGCGATAGGCGGGGCCGCGGCCGAGGCCGGGGGAGGGTGCGGAGGCCCGCCGCCCCGCGGCGCGGGGCCGGGACAGCAGGCTCATCGCGAGGTGGCCCCAGGACGCGCGCTCGGGTCGGCCGGCACATAGCCGAGCTCTTCGGCGTACGCCGCCGCGGCGCGCTTGAGTGGCCCGTCGGGGATGTCGCGCCACTCCAGCGATGCGACCTTGCGCGTGTTGAGGTCCTGGGGGACCTTGTCCATGGCGAGGGCGACGTGGCCGTCGGAGACCGGCAGCCCGACCCGCCACAGCATCTCGGCGACGAAGCCGGGGCTCAGTGACTCGACCGGGTGGACGTCGTAGTGCTCGGGCCGGGCCTTCTCGGTAACCAGCCTGGTCCAGGTCATCCAGTAGTCGAGCGCACGCTCGACCTCGGTCGGGTGCCGCCACAGTTGAGGCGCATAGGCGTCGAGATAGGCGCGATAGACCTTGTGAGGGCGGGGGCCCTTGGCGGACCGCTCCACGTGGCCCGCGGCCATCAGCGCCTCCCGCACCTTCCACTTGGCCCGCGTGTAGGCGTCGTCGCCCTGGAGGAAGATCTGCCCACGGTCGGCGAAGAACCGGACGCCGACCAGCGACTTGACCACCTTGAGCGGGTGGCGGACCTGGTGGAAGACCAACGCGTCGTCAATCTGGTCGAGGAACGGCGCTGCGAGCCACGAGGAGTCGCCGTGCTGGCCCTGCCACCCCTCGAAACGCCGGGTCCGGGGGCCGAAGACGACCTCGTGACCGACCCGCAGACCGATCCCGGAGAGCAACGCGGCCATATAGGTGGTGCCGGAGCGCGCGCACCCGGTGACGACGAACGGGCGAAGGTCGGCGCTGGCAGGCGTGGAGGACGACATCGAGACAGGGGATCCCGCGTGAGAGAAGGGAGACGAGGCGGCTGTTAATGTACCTTGGCCCGCCCCGCGGTGCATGTCGTTGAGGAGAGCGTCCCGTTGTCGAGTCAGCTGGCTGCCACCGAGGCGCGTCTCGGGTTCACCAGGGAACGCGCCATCCTGATCGGATTGGCGATCGTCGGACTGCTGGCGACGGTTGCGGTCCACCCGGGTCAGCTCTATATCGACACGCGCCCGGACCTCTACCTCGACCCGGGCTCCCTGCTGCGTGAGTCGCTGTCGACATGGGTGCCCGGCACGGGGCTCGGGACCACCAACTACGACAACGGCTACCTCCCGGCGGCCTTCGTGCTGTGGGTGCTCAACGGGGTCGGCCTGCCGGCCTGGCTCGCGATGCGGCTGTGGCGCTATGGGTTGTTGCTGGTCGCCGCCTGGGGTGCGCGGGCACTGCTCGTCGACCTGATGAGGAGCGAACGACGCCCGCTCGGCGCCGCGGCCCGCATCGCCGCTCCGGTCCTCTATGTCGCGAGCCCCTATGTGGTCGTGGGAGCAGCCACGACGCCGGTGATGCTGCCCTATGCGGTCTTCCCGTGGCTGCTGCTCGCGCTGCGCGGCAGCTTCGGGCTCCGCTGGCTGAGATCGGCCGCCTGGTTCGGGCTGCTGCTGTTCGGCATGGGCGGGATGAACGCCGGTGTCGTCCCGGCCTTCCTGCTCCTGGCCGTCCCCTTCGTCGCCTGGGACGCCGTCTCCCGGGAGCGTCGTCCCTGGCGCCGCGTCGTGCGGGGGGTGGCGGCCTCGGCCGTGACGGCCCTGCTGGTGTCGGCCTACTGGATGGTCAGCACCGTGGTGTCGCTCTCGACCGCGTCGGCCGTGGCCGCCGCGACGGAGGATCCGCGGACGGTCGCCCAGGTGTCGTCGTTCGCCGAGGTGATGCGGGGCTTGGGGTCATGGCTGATCTATGGCGGCGACTCTCTCGGGCTCTATCGCGAGGAGTTCTCCTCCTATCTCGACAGCCCCCTTGTGGTGATGGCGTCTTTCGCGCTGCCGGTGGTCGCCTTCGTCGGTGCCTGGCTGTCACCCTCGCGGCTGCGCCGTCTCGCCGTGCTGCTCACCGTCGTCGGGCTGACGCTGATGGTCGGCGCCTACCCGCCCCGCCACCCCACGCCGTTCGGCGCCGCCCTGTTGGCCGGGTTCGACCACGTGCCGGGCTTCATCGCGTTCCGCACGACAAGCAAGGCCGGCGCGCTGGCGATGCTCGGCATGGCGATCCTCGGGGCGCTGGGGGCCGACGCGATCTGGGCCAGGCTTCCGCGCGCGCGGGGATGGCTGGCGGGGTCCGCGGCCTTCGCGGTGCTGCTGTCCGTCACGCCGGTCTGGGTGGGCATGATCTTCCCGGGCGAGCTGACCGTACCGTCCTACTGGAAGGTCGCGGCCCACGACCTCGACTCCCGTGGCGAGGGCCGGCTGTGGGCGCTGCCAGGTGAGACCAACGCGCTCTATCGCTGGCGGCCGCGCGGGGTCGACGACTTCGCACCCGTCCTGCTCGACCGGCCCGTGGTCTATGGGCGCAGCTTCCCCGACGGCCCGATCGGTGCTTGGAACATGCTGTCGAGCGCCGACGAGGCGCTGGTCGCGTCGTCGGCCGACCGCCACCTGCTGTCGACCTATGCGCGCTACCTGGGCGTCAACGACGTGCTGGTGCGCAACGACATGATCTGGGAGCTGATGGGTGCCGCCCGGCCGCTCCAGGTGGTCGCCGCGGCCGACGGCGACCGCGGGCTCCAACCCGTCACGATCTATGGCAACCCGGGGGAGAACGTCACCCCGAGCAACCCCAAGCGCGTGCTCCCCGCCGAACAGCGGCTCAGCCCGCTGGTCCGCTATCGGGTCGAGGACCCGCTCGAGCCCGTCCGGGTAGCGCCCGCGACCGGCCAGCTGCTCGTCGCGGGCGACAATGGGGCCCTCGCGGGGGCGTCGTGGTCGGGTCTCCTCGACGGCAGCCGCACCTATCGGCTGCTCGCCGATGCTTCCGACGACGACGTGCTGGCCGCGCTGGATGCTGGTGGCCGGGTGCTGCTCACCGACACCAATCGACGCCACGCCGACAACGTCCACCGACTCGACGTGAGCGGTCCGCTGCTGGCCGCCGACGGCGATGCCGCCACCGTTCACGCGCTGGGCGAGTCGGACGACCAGACCGTCGCCGTCTATGACGGCATCGCGGGCGTGACCGCCACCGCCTCCGGCTCGATCTTCGGGCCCACCCCGAGCGGACGCCCGTTCCTGGCCATCGACGGCAACCCCGAGACCTCCTGGCAGTTCGGTGACTTCGGCAGCGGCGTCGGCCGCTCGATCACCATCCGGCTGCTCGCGCCGACGAGCATCCAACGCGTGGTCGTGGACCGTACGACGACCGAGGGCGCCGAGGTCGCGAGCCTGCGGCTCGACGCGGGCGGCGTGTCGGTCAGCGGTGACTTCGAGGGCGCCGACGAGCTCACCCTCGAGCTTCCCGAGGCGGTCTCGACAGACTCGGTCACGCTGACGGTCACCGGCGTCACCAGCCGGCTGGCCAACCAGGTCGGCCTCAGCGAGATCACCGTCCCGGGCATGGAGGCCGAGGAGTACGTCCGCCTCCCCATGACCCTCGAGCGCCTCGCCTCGTCCGACACCGTCGGCCCCGCGGTGGCAGCCGCGCCGATCGACGTCCTGCTCGGGCCGTCGGAGCGCGAGGGCGAGGTGCAGCTGCACCGCCAGTTCGACCTGCCGTCCCTCCAGGACTACCGGGTGACGGCGGAGGTGCTGACGCCCGACCCGGGCGCCTGGAAACGCTGCCGCACGCTGGCCGTGATGGACGGCGAGCCGGTCAAGGCGCGGGTGCGCGGCACCGTGCCGCGACGCGACACCGGGCTCGTGCCGGTCGAGCTGCGGGGCTGTGGCCGGCCGTCGCTGGCGGCCGGGACCCATCGACTGCTCACGCGACCCGGCACCCAGGTCCGTCACCTGCTTCTCACCTCCCTCTCCCAGGCGCCGGAGGACGTGCCGCCGGCAGCTCCGGTGACATGGACGTCGACGCCGACATCGGTCGACGCCCGGGTTCCCGCGTCCGGTGACGACTCGTTCCTCTTCCTCGCGCGGGCCTACGACGCGCGCTGGCGCGCCACGATCGACGGCCAGGACGCCGGGGCTCCCGTCGAGCTCAACGGCTATGGCATGGCGTGGCCGCTCCCCGCGGGGTCCGAGCACCGAGTGGTGGTGACCTTCGGTCCGCAGCACCGCTACACCGTCGGGCTGTGGCTCTCGCTCCTGGCGGTCGCGGCCCTCGTCCTGGTCGTGGTCGTCGAACCCCTGCTCCGCCGACGGCGCGAGGCGCGCTCACCGGATCAGGCGAGGGAGGCGACATGACGCGTCTCCACCTCCGCCCGCTGGCGCGCCCGGCCGTGCTCATCGCCGTGGCGGCGCTGATCGGCGGCCTGCTCGGAGCCGCCGTCGCCGTCGCCGCGGTGGTGGCGGTGGCGGTCGGACTGGCGGCGCGGCGGGTCCTGTTCACAGCGCTCGCAGCCGTGGTGCTGGCCATGCTCAGCTGGGTGGTCGGCAATGCGGGGGCGCCCGTGTCGTTCACCGTGGTGACCGAGCACCCGTGGCCGCATCGGTTCGCCCTGGCCGCGGTCGTCCTGTTGCTCGTGGGTGTGTTCGTCGAGAGCCCGAAGGAGGAGGCACGGTGAGGTCGCCGCGCGAGCTGCTGTGGTTCATGCAGGTGGGCCAGCGCCCGTGGCGCGAGCTGCACTGGCTGTCGCTGATGCCCGACACCCACGTGACCTCGGTCGGGTCGCCCGCGCCGCCCGAGGCGGTCACCCATGTGAGCTCGCGCTACCGCCAGCCGACCCAGCGCTTCATCGAGGCCGGGGCCATGGCGTGGCTCCGCGACCTCGACCGCGCCCCCACCGAGGTCGACTGGGTGTCCTCGCTGGAGCCGTTCTCGCTCACCACCGGCCAGGCGGCGCGGTTCGCCAAGCGCCATGACCGCCGGCTGGCGGTGCTGATGTGGCACAACTTCAAGGAGACCCCGCTCTACAAGCTGCCGGGCTATCGCAACGCGTGGCTGGCATCCCGCGACGCCGACTTCTTCCTGACCCTGATCGACGCGAGCCGCCGCCACATCCTCGATATGGGCGTCGAGCCCGAGCGGGTGGACTGCGTGCTCCCCGGCATCGACACCCGTGTGTTCACGCCGCCCGTCAGCCCCGTCGAGGAGCCGGTGGTCGCCTTCATCTCGCCGCTGCGCAACAACAAGGGACTCGACCGCGTGCTGCTGGCCTTCGACCGGGTCCTAGGTGCGGTCCCCGACGCCAGGCTGGTCATCGCCGGGACCGGTGAGGACGAGGCGATGGCCCGGGCCGCAGCCGACGGCAGCACCCGCATCGACTATCTCGGCGGCCTCGACCAGACCGGGGTCGCGGACCTGATGCGCCGGTGCGCCGTCTTCGTCACCGCGCCGCGCGCGACCCGCATGTGGAACGAACAGTTCGGCCTGGTCTATCTCGAGGCGATGGCGAGCGGGATGGCGGTGGTCACCACCGCGAGCGGCACCAACGGCGAGGCGGTCAAGGAGCCCAACAAGCGGATGCCCGACGATGTCGACCGGATCGCCGATGCGCTGGTCGAGCTCCTCGAGGACCCGACGCGTCGCGCTGAGATCGCGCGCGCCAACCGGACCTGGGTGGTGGACAACCACGACGTCCGCACCCAGGCGCGCCGCATGGGCGAGGCGTTCACCCGCGCCGAGGAGCGCGTTGGCGGTCGTCACCAGCACGACCAGCGTGACGACGCTGTCGGCCGCGCCGACCACCGCCGCCCCGGCCAGCGCGAGCACCGTGGCCCAGATGCCCCA
>JAGQUE010000531.1 GCA_020438665.1 Nocardioidaceae bacterium
TTGGCCTGGATCTCGATGTCCGAGGTCTGCCCGAAGGTCCCCTCGGTGTAAGGCTGGTGGATCAGGATCCGGCTGTTGGGCAGCGCCAGGCGCTTGCCGGCGGCGCCGGCCGTCAGCAGCACCGCCGCTGCGGAGGCGGCCTGGCCGATGCAGACCGTCTGCACGTCGGGCTTGATGAAGCGCATCGTGTCGTAGATGGCCGTCAACGCGGTGAACGAGCCACCGGGGCTGTTGATGTAGATGCTGATGTCCTGGTCGGGGTTCATCGACTGCAGGCACAGCAGCTGGGCGATCACGGCGTTGGCCACGTCGTCGGAGATCGGTGTGCCGAGGTAGATGATGCGATCCTCGAACAGCTTGGCGTAGGGGTCGATGCGGCGGAAGCCGTAGGAGGTGCGCTCCTCCCACTGCGGGATGTAGTAGTTCATGAGTTGTCCTCGTCAGCGTGGGCGGGGCGGCCCTGGTCGGCGGCCTCACGGGCACTGGTGATCACCTGGTCGATGAAGCCGTACTCGAGTGCCTGGTCAGCGGTGAACCAGCGGTCGCGGTCGGCGTCCATCTCGACCTGCTCACGGGACTGGCCGGTGTGCTCGGCGATGAGGTCGAGCAGGACCTGCTTGATGTGGAGCGACTGCTGGGCCTGGATCTTGATGTCGGAGGCCGAGCCGCCCATGCCCGAGGAGGGCTGGTGCATCATGATCCGCGCGTGAGGCAGGGCGTAGCGCTTGCCCTTGGTGCCGGCGCAGAGCAGGAACTGGCCCATCGACGCGGCCAGGCCCATGCCGACCGTGGCGACGTCGTTGGGGATGTAGTTCATGGTGTCGTAGATCGCCATGCCGGCGTCGACGGAGCCGCCCGGGGAGTTGATGTGCAAGAAGATGTCGGCCTCGGGGTCCTCGGCGGACAGCAGCAGCAACTGGGCGCAGATCGCGTTGGCGTTCTGGTCGCGCACCTCGGAGCCGAGGAACACGATGCGCTCCCGCAGCAGCCGCTGGTAGATGTGGTCGTCGAGGCCGTAGGTGGGCACGCCGCCGTTCATGGTCGGCCCGGTCATCGTGGGGCCGCTGACCGCCGAGCGCTCGGGGAGTGCAGCAGAGCTGGATGTCTGGTTCACGACGTGAACCCTAGCCAAAAGGGCGGCCGCAGCCACGGGTAAGTCCGCCCTGTTCGCCCAGGGCGGATTTCCCCCGCTCACGGGATGTGGGTCTTCTTCTCGCAGGTCGTGGCCTTGTCCTTGCCCGCGCCACCGTCGCAGGTGTCGGAGCCCTTGCCGCCCGACAGGGTGTCCTTGCCCGCCCCGGCCTTGAGCACGTCCTTGCCGCCGAGGCCGCTCAGCACGTTGGCCCCGGCGCTGCCGGTGAGGGTGTCGGCCTTGTTGCTGCCGGTGACGTTCTCGAAGCCGGTGATGATGTCGAGACCCTGGCGGGTGTCCTGCTCGGTGCTCCGCGCGAGCGTGACCACGACGCCGCTCCCCGCGCCGGCGTAGGACACCGTGTCGACGCCGGCGCCGCCCTTGAGGGCGTCGTCGCCGTCGACGCCATAGACCAGGTCGTTGCCGCCGCCGGCGTCCACGATGTCGTCGGCGAGCCCGCCGTCGATGATGTCGGCGCCGCCCAGGGCGCAGATCACGTCGTTGCCGTCCCCGGCGTTGATCTTGTCGGCGCCGTCGGTGCCCAGGATCACATCATCGCCGTCGGTGGGTGCCTGGCCGAGAGACAGCGCCACGGTCACCGGTCGGCCGAGGCAGGTCGTGGCGGCGGGCATGGTGAAGCTCTGCTGGGCTCCCCAGACGGTGTCGCCCCCGCCGGGGGTACCGGGGTCGAACCCGGCTCGCCAGAAGTACTTCGTGCCGGGCTTGAGCGCGGCGAACCCGACCTCGTCCCAGTCGGTCCAGAAGTCCACGGAGTAGGAGGAGGTGTTCCAGGTCAGGTCGACCGTGTCGGTGAACGTGTTGGACTTCGTCCCCCGCTGCATCTTGAGGGTGCCCGTCTGACCCTGGGTGTTGACGTGGGCCCGCGAGATCACGCCGTACTTGGGCACGGTGACGCCGTCCGGTGCCAAGGACATCGGCAGGGTGGACGGCGAGCTGTACTGGACCGAGGAGGGCGTGCCGCCACCGAAGGTGTAGAGGCTCGCGGTCGGGCTCAAGGTGACGTTGTCATTGCCGTCGGCCATCTCGAAGAACGAGTGGATCGTGGTGCTGGTCTGTGCGGACGTCGGCTTGATCGGGAACTGGAACTCCCACGCCTTGCCCTGCGGGAGCGGCCACAGGTAGCCCTTGGTCGGGTTGTTGGCGTAGTACTTCAGCGTGCCTCCGGGGCCGGCGCCCGGCTGGACGAGGGCGTTGCCCCACTGAGGGCAGTCGGCCCCGGTCACCTGGCCGCTGCTGTTGAAGCAGTAGATGGGCTGGCTGGTGTCGAACTGGATGCCGCCGGCGTCCCAGCCGATCGAGGGCACGAAGTATTGCCCCGCGCAGGCGTTGCCGAGGCCATAGATGACGAGGTGGACATAGGTCGTCTGGTTGATGGCCGGGAAGCCGGCGTCAGGGTCGTGATAGACGCCCGCGTAGGCGCCCGCGCCCTTCTCGACGTAGGGCGCGCCCTGGATGATCGAGACGCAGTTGGTGATCGTCGAGTACTGGATCAACCCGTCGTAGTAGCCGCCGGCCGCGCTGGCAGACGCGGGGCTGACCGCCCCCAGGAGCAACAGGAACGGGGAGACGACGGCGGCAAGGCGGCGTACCAGCGGGCGCATGGCGAGATTGTGATGGATTCCGACGCAAACGAACAGCACCGCGCCCCAGACGCGCCGAACCGGCCCAGACCAGTGGTCGGGGCCGGTTCGGCAACGGCGGGGCGAGCAGGCCGCGGATCAGTCCTCGGCCGGCGGCACGTCCTCGGTGGCGGGCTCCTCGGCCACCGGGGCGTCCTCGGTGGCGGTCTCGTCGGCCGGCTCGGCGAAGGTGCCGTCGGGCAGCAGCCGGGCGAGCTCGACCACGTTGCCCGAGGCGTCGGTCACCGTGGCGGACTCGACCACCTTGGCGAGGGCCTTGCCGCGCAGGATCTCCTGGACGAGCTCGGGGATGTGGTTGTGCTCGAACATGTGGTTGGCGAACTCCTGTGGGTCCTGCCCCGACTGCTGGGCGCGCCGCACGAGGTGCTCGGAGAGCTCGGCCTGGTCGACCCCGAACGCCTCGGACTTGGCGATCTCGTCGAGGACGAACTGGGCGCAGATGGCCTCACGGACGCGACGCTCGAGATCGGCCTCGAACTCCTCGACGGTCTGCTTCTCGTCCTCGAGGTACTGCTCCATGGGGATGCCGGCATAGGCGAGCTGCTGCTCGATGTTCTGCCGGCGGGCGTTGAGCTCCTCGGCGACCAGGCTGTCGGGCAGCGGGATGTCGATCTTGTCGAGGAGCGCCTCGAGGACGGCGTCGCGGGCAGCGGCCGCCTGCTCGAGCAACCGACCGCGGCCGAGCCGCTCGCGCACGTCGTCGCTCAGCTCTGCGACCGTGTCGAACTCGCTCGCGAGCTGGGCGAAGTCGTCGTCGAGCTCGGGGAGCTCCTGCTCCTGGACCTGGGAGACGGTGACCTCGACCTCGACGTCCTGGCCGATCAGGTCGCCGCCGACCAGCTGGGAGGAGAACACGGTGGTGTCGCCAGCCGCCATGCCGACCAGTGCCTCGTCGAGCCCGTCGAGCATGCCGCCACGGCCGACGCGGTAGGACATGCCCGCCAGCTCGGCGCCCTCGACGACCTCGCCGTCCTGGGACGCCTTGAGGTCGATGACGACGAAGTCATCGTCCTCGACGGCGCGCTCGACGTCCTTGAGCGTGGCGAAGCGCTCGCGGAGGGTCTGGAGCTGCTCCTCGATGTCGGCGTCGTTGATCACGACGTCCTCCACGCTGGCCTCGATGCCGGCATAGTCGGGCACCGTGAACTCGGGCCGGATGTCGACCTCGGCGGTGAACTCCAGCGCCTCGTTGTCCTCGAAGCGGGTCACCTCGATGTCGGGCTGAGCCAGCGGGACGAGGTTGTTCTCCTGGAGCGCCTCGACATACTTCTTGGGCACGACCTCGTTGATCGCCTGGTCGAGGACCGCGCCACGGCCCACCTGGCGGTCGATGATCATCGGGGGGACCTTGCCGCGGCGGAAGCCGGGGACGTTGATCTGCTTGGCAATCTGCTGGTAGGCCGCGTCGAGGCTGGGCTTGAGCTCCTCGAAGGGCACCTCGACGGTCAGCTTGGCCCGGGTGGGGCTCAAGGTCTCGACGGCGCTCTTCACCGGTGATCTCCGATCATGGTCGTGCTGGTGGTTGGTCAGGGTTCGGTTGCAGGGTGCGCGGGATGCACACGGTGCTGCGTCGGGGCGACAGGACTCGAAC
>JAGQUE010000532.1 GCA_020438665.1 Nocardioidaceae bacterium
CGACGGCGAGAGCCACAACCGCTCCTGGAACCACGGCGTCGAGGGCCCGACCAAGGACCCGGCCGTGCTCGCGGCCCGGGCGAAGACCCAGCGCAACTTCCTGGCCACCCTGCTGCTCAGCCAGGGGGTCCCGATGATCCTCCACGGCGACGAGATGGGTCGCACCCAACAGGGCAACAACAACACCTATGCCCAGGACTCCGAGCTCAGCTGGGTCCACTGGGACGACGCCGACGCGCCGCTCATCGAGTTCACCTCGGCTGTCGCGCGGCTGCGCAAGCAGCACCCGACCTTCCGCCGCAAGCGGTTCTTCACCGGCACGACGGCACGCACCGCCGACGGCCCCGAGGGCGGCGAGCGGCTCAACGACATCGTCTGGCTCCACCCCGACGGCCGCCCCATGGAGGGCGACGACTGGGGCGCCGCCCCGGTCCTCGGGATGTATCTCAACGGCCGCGGCATCTCCTCACCCGACAACCTGGGCAACCCGATCGTCGACGACCATTTCCTGCTCTACTTCAACGCCAGCGACACCGACGTCGAGCTCACCCTGCCGCCGGAGGAATACGCCGACGCCTGGGACGTCGTCATCGACACCGCGGCGGTCAAGACCGACACGACCGCGCACACCCCCGGCGAGCCGCTCAGCCTGATCGGGCGCAGTGTCATCGTGCTGCGCGAGCACATCGCGGCCGAGCCCGAGCCCGACCACTCCGTGGCCGCGTCGGTGGCCGCGCAGACCGGCCCCGAACGCACCACTACCCGATCCACCGGGCGCTCCGGGGAGCGCTCGCGCCGCCGGTGACGCCCGGCGGCGGGCGCATCCCGCGCAGCACCTACCGCCTCCAGGTCACCGAGGAGTTCGACCTCTTCGAGGCGGCACGGGTGCTGCCCTATCTCGCCGATCTCGGGGCCGACTGGGTCTATCTCTCCCCGCTGCTCGCGGCCGAGGCCGACAGCGACCACGGCTATGACGTCGCCGACCACTCGCGCATCGACCCGGCGCGCGGCGGCGTGGCCGGGCTCGCGGCCGTGGCCGCCGAGGCGAGCCGGCTCGGGATGGGCGTCCTGGTCGACATCGTCCCCAACCACGTCGGCGTCGCCGACCCGGCGGGCAACGCCTGGTGGTGGAGCGTGCTCACCCACGGCCGCGGCTCGCCCTATGCCGACGCGTTCGACATCGACTGGGCCGCCGGCGGTGGCCGACTGCGCATCCCCGTCGTCGGCGACGACGACCAGGAGGCCCGGGGCGGCCCCATCGCCAACCTGCGCGTCGAGGGCGGGCTGCTGCGCTACCACGACCTCGCCTACCCGCTCGCCCCCGGCAGTGCCGACGACCTCGGCGAGCCCGGTGTCGACGCCGAGGCCGTCCACGCGCGCCAGGCCTATGAGCTGGTGAGCTGGCGGATGGCCGACGCCGGCCTCAACTACCGCCGCTTCTTCGCCGTCAACTCACTCGCCGCCGTGCGCGTCGAGGAGCCCGAGTGGTTCACCAAGACCCACGCCGCGATCGAGCAGTGGTTCGCCGACGGCCAGGTCCAGGGGCTGCGTGTCGACCACCCCGACGGCCTACGCGACCCCAGCGGCTATCTCGACGACCTCGCCGCGCTCACCGGCGGCGCCTATGTCCTGGTCGAGAAGATCCTCGAGCCCGGTGAACGACTCCTCGGGTCCTGGGCGACCGCCGGCACGACCGGCTATGACGTCCTCGCCCTGCTCGACCGGGTCCTCACCGACCCGGCCGGACAGCAGCCGTTGTCCGCGCTGGACTCCCGGCTGCGCGGCGGTCCCGTCGACTGGGCCGACCTGGTCCACGACAACAAGCGCCTGGTCGCCGACACGATCCTGCGCGCCGAGGTGCTGCGGATCGGCCGCGAGCTCCGGGTGGCGCTCACCGACGCGCCGTCCGACACCGAGGACGCCGTCGCCGAGCTGCTCGCCTGCTTCCCCGTCTACCGGTCCTACCTGCCCGAGGGGCGTGAGCACGTCGAGCTCGCCTTCGCCTCCGCCCGCCGGCGCCGCCCCGACCTGACCCCGACACTCGACCTGCTCGAGCCGGTGCTGAGCGACGAGACGGTCGACGCGGCGCTGCGCTTCCAGCAGACCAGCGGCATGGTGATGGCCAAGGGGGTCGAGGACCGCTCGTTCTATCAGTGGTCGGCGCTGACGTCGCTGACCGAGGTCGGTGGCGACCCCGACCTGTGGGCGGTGCCGGTCGACGAGTTCCACGCCGCCATGGCCGAGCGCCAGCGCGACTGGCCCGCCGCGATGACGACCACGACCACCCACGACACCAAGCGCGGCGAGGACACCCGGGCCCGGATCGCCGCGCTCGCCGAAGTTCCGGCTGAGTGGGAGGCCGCCCTCACCGAGCTGCTCACGCTGGTCCCGCTGCCCGACCCCGGCTTCGGAAACCTGCTGTGGCAGGCGATCCTCGGCACGTGGCCCGCGGCTTCCGGCGCCGACGACCTGCGCGAGCGGCTCCACGCCTATGCCCAGAAGGCGATGCGCGAGGCCGGCGACCGGACCACCTGGACCGACCCCGACGCGGACTATGAGGCCGCCGTCCATGCCGCGGTCGACGCGGCCCTCGACGACGACGCCGTACGCCGTGTGCTCGAGGGCGTCCTGACGCGGATCGTCGATGCCGGGTGGGCCAACGCCCTGTCGGCCAAGCTGCTCGCACTCACCGTGCCCGGCGTTCCCGACGTCTATCAGGGCAGCGAGCTGTGGCAGCAGAGCCTGGTCGACCCCGACAACCGGCGCCCGGTCGACTATGCGCTGAGGGCCGACCTGGCGGCCGAGCTCGCCGAGGGTGCGCAGCCCGCCCTGGTCGGCGGCACCGACGACCCGGGGACGGCCAAGCTGCTGGTGACGCGGGCGGCGCTGCGCCTGCGGCGTGACCGGCCCGAGCTGTTCGAGACCTATGTCCCGCTCGCGGCCACGGGGCCCGGCGCCGACCACGTCGTCGCCTTCGACCGGGGCGGCGCGGTGACCGTCGCGACCCGGCTGCCCCTCGGGCTGGCGGCTGGTGGCGGCTGGGGCGACACCACACTCGACCTGCCCGCCGGCGACTGGGTGGACGTGATCTCCGGACGCGAGGTGCTCGGCGGCGACGTCCGCCTCGGTGAGCTGCTGGCCGACCTGCCCGTCGCGCTGCTCGCCCGGCTCGACCGCCACGAGGAGCCCAGCGACCGGCTGCGCGACCGGTTCTCGGTGTGGGGCACGCGACCGGAGTCGGTGACGCTGCTCGTCGACGGGCGCCGCGTCCCGATGGAACGCGGTGCCGACGACTGGTGGCGACCAGTGGTCGGCGCCGGCGACCCCCCGCTGCCCGACGGCGAGGTCGACTTCGGGTTCCTGCTCGACGACGACCCGACGCCTCGGCCCGACCCCCGGTCGCGGCGCCAGCCCGACGGCCCCCACGGGCTGTCACGGACCTTCGACGCCGCCGCGTTCGCATGGAGCGACGCCGCGTGGACCGGGCGCCAGCTCGCCGGGTCGGTCGTCTATGAGCTGCACGTCGGGACCTTCACCCCCGACGGCACCCTCGACGCAGCGATCGACCGGCTCGACCATCTCGTCGGGCTCGGGGTCGATCTCGTCGAGGTGATGCCCGTCAACGCCTTCAACGGCGACCATGGCTGGGGCTATGACGGCGTGGCGTGGTTCGCGGTGCACGAGCCCTATGGCGGACCGGCCGCCTATCAGCGCTTCGTCGACGCGTGCCACGCGCGCGGACTCGGAGTCGTCCAGGATGTCGTCTATAACCACCTGGGCCCGTCCGGCAACTACCTCCCGCTGTTCGGTCCCTACCTCGCCAGCGGCGACGACGACCTCTGGGGCGATCGGATCAACCTCGACGACGACGGCTCCGCCGACGTACGCCGTCTCGTGCTCGACAACGCCCGGATGTGGTTCACCGACTTCCACGTCGACGCGCTGCGGCTCGACGCCGTCCACGCGCTCGGCGACGACTCGCGCGTCCACGTGCTCGAGGAGATGGCGATCGAGACGGCCGCGCTGTCGGCCCACCTGCGGCGGCCGCTGACGCTGATCGCGGAGTCCGACCTCAACGACGCCCGTCTGGTGACGCCGCGCGAGGCCGGCGGGTTCGGGCTCAACGCGCAGTGGAGCGACGACTTCCACCACGCCGTCCATGTCGCCCTGACCGGCGAGACTTCGGGCTACTACGCCGACTTCGCGCCGCTGTCGGCGCTGGCCAAGGTGTGCGAGCGCGGCTTCTTCCATGACGGCACCTGGTCGTCGTTCCGCGGGCGTCAGCACGGCCGGCCCATCGACACCGAGCGCATGCCTTCGTGGCGGCTCGTGGTGTGCAACCAGAACCACGACCAGGTGGGCAACCGCGCCCGCGGCGACCGGCTCGGCCACACCCTCGACGACGACCAGCTCGTGTGCGCCGCGATGCTGACGCTGCTGTCGCCGTTCACCCCGATGGTGTTCCAGGGCGAGGAGTGGGCGGCCTCGGCGCCGTTCCCCTTCTTCACCTCCCACCCCGAGCCCGAGCTCGGCGCCGCCGTGGCCGAGGGACGGCTCAGTGAGTTCGAGCGGATGGGCTGGGACCGCGACCTGGTGC
>JAGQUE010000533.1 GCA_020438665.1 Nocardioidaceae bacterium
TCTGGTTGACGATGTTGACCCAGTTGCGGTCTGTCGGCGCCGGGAGGATCACCGACCAGAAGTCCCCGGCCGACGCCCCCGCCACAGTGAGCACGATGCTCGTGACCAGGACCGCCACGATGACCGCGATCAGCGGCGCGAGCAGCGACCTGAGGACCTTGCCACCGATGCCGATCATGCCGAGTCCTTCCCACCGGTCATGGCCGAGCCGAGCTCCTGGGGGGTGACGGACTGCGGGTCGAACTCCGCGACCAGCTCACCGCGCAGGATCACCTCGATGCGGTCGGACAGGCCGATCAGCTCGTCGAGGTCGGCCGAGATGAGGAGCACGCCCAGGCCCTCGCGGCGAGCACGCTTGATGTGTTCCCAGATCGCCGCCTGGGCGCCGACGTCGACACCGCGGGTCGGGTGGGAGGCGATGAGGAGCACGGGTTCGCCGCTCATCTCGCGGCCCACGATCAGCTTCTGCTGGTTGCCACCCGACAGGGCACGGGCCGTGGTGTAGATCGACGGCGTGCGGACGTCGTACTCGTCGACGATGCGGGTGGTGTCGGCCTTGGCGCCCTTGCGGTCGATGAGGCCGCTCTTGCTGTTGGGCACCTGGGTCTGGTGGCCGAGCATGCGGTTCTCCCAGAGCGGCATGTCCAGCAGGAGACCGTGGTGGTGACGGTCCTCGGGGATGAACCCGATGCCCGCCTCGCGGCGCTGGCGGGTGCCCCATGACGACATGTCGGTGTCGTTGAGCTCGATGGTGCCGGAGGTGGCCACCATGCCCATCACGGCCTGGACGAGCTCGGACTGCCCGTTGCCCTCGACGCCGGCGATGCCGAGCACCTCGCCCTTGTGGATGGTGAGGTTGATGTCCCGCAGGAGGTAGCGGCCCTCGTCGTTGACGAGGTCGACGCCGCGCAGCTCGAGCAGCTCGACGTCGGTGACCGTCGACTCCTCGGTCTCCGGCGACGGGAGCTCGGAGCCGACCATCAGCTCGGCGAGCTGTCGCTTGGTGGCCGTCGTGGGGTCGGCCTCGCCGACGGTCGTGCCCCGCCGCATGACGGTGATGTCGTCGGCGATCGCGAGAACCTCGTCGAGCTTGTGGGAGATGAAGAGGATCGTGTGGCCGGAGGAGCGGAGCTCGCGCAGGTTGGCGAAGAGCGCGTCGACCTCCTGGGGCACGAGGACGGCCGTCGGCTCGTCGAGGATGATGATGCGCGCGCCGCGGAAGAGCACCTTGAGGATCTCCACGCGCTGCCGCTCGCCGACGCCGAGCTCCTCCACGAGGGTGTCGGGGTCGAGGCCGAAGCCATAGGCGTCGGAGATCCGGGTGATCTCGCCACGGGCCTTGTCGCCGATGCCATAGAGCTTCTCGGCGCCGAGGACCACGTTCTCGAGGACGGTGAGGTTGTCGGCCAGCATGAAGTGCTGGAACACCATGCCGATGCCGACCTTGATGGCGTCGGTCGGTGAGGAGAAGTGGACCTGCTCGCCGTCGACGGCGATGGTGCCCTCGTCCGGCTTCTGCACGCCATAGAGGATCTTCATCAGCGTCGACTTGCCCGCGCCGTTCTCTCCGATGAGGGCATGCACGGTCGCGGGGCGGATGGTGATGTTGACGTCCTTGTTGGCCACGACACCGGGGAACCGCTTCGTGATCCCACGGACCTCGATGCCGCCACCGGTCACGCCGGCGCCGGCGCTCTCCTGCGCCACTGTGGTCATCCTCGCTCCTCTCCTCCCCCATCCCCGAGATGCGACTCGGGCCCGGTGCGCACGCTACCGCGTCGCACCGGGCCCGAGTCAGAGGGGATTCAGTTCATCGCCCGTGAGTCATCACGGAGCGGTGGGAACCTCGATCTCACCCGACTTGATCTTCTCGGCGTAACCGTCGATGTCGGCCTTGACGTCGTCGAGGAAGCCACCCGAGGTGGAGTAGCCCACGCCGTCAGCAGCCAGGTTGTAGGTCTGGTAGCTGACCAGCGGCGAGCCGTCGGCCACGGACTGGACCATGTTATACGTCGCCACGTCGACGCGCTTGAGCATCGAGGTGAGGATGTGCGGCTGCTGGTCGGCAGGCGCGGTGAGGTACTGGTCGGAGTCGACACCGATGGCCCACTTGCCGGCCTCGGTCGCGGCCTCGAACACGCCGGAGCCGGAGGCGCCGGAGGCGTGGTAGACGATGTCCGCGCCGTTGTCGAACTCGGCGGCGGCCGCCGCCTTGCCACCAGCGGGGTCACCGAAACCGGAGAGATCGCTCTCCTCGATGTACTTCACGTCAACGGTGATCTTGGGGTTGACGGCCTTGGCACCCGCGACGTAGCCGGCCTCGAACTTCTTGATGAGGTCGTTGTGCACGCCGCCGACGAAGCCGATGTGGTCGGCCTCGGTCTTGAGGGCAGCAGCGACGCCCACGAGGAACGAGCCCTCGTTCTCGGCGAAGCCGAGGTAGGCGACGTTGTCGTTGGCGTCGGCGTCGGGGTCGAAGCCGTCGATGACACCGAAGTTGATGTCCGGGTAGTCGGGCGCGACCGCGTTGACGGCGTCGCTGTAGGCGAAGCCGACACCGATGATCGGGTTCATGCCCGCGTCGGCCATCTGGCGGAGGCGGTCCTCACGAGCCGACTCGGGCTCACCGTCGGTGGCCTCGCCCTCGGTGCAGGTGGCACCCAGGTCGCTCACGGCCTTCGCGAGACCGGCATAGGCCGAGTCGTTGAAGGACTGGTCGCCGCGACCACCCACGTCGTAGGCCAGGCCCACCTTGGGGCCGTCGCCCGTGGCGTCCTTGCAGACGTCGGCGCTGTCGCCAGCGGCGGCGCTGCTGGAGTTGTTGTCGCTCGCGTTGGAGCTCGAGTCATCGTTCTTGGAGCAGCCGGCGAACGCCATGGACGCCACCGCCGCAACCGCAACAATCTTGGTCAACCGACGCAAGATGCCCTCCTGGAAGTTGTTTCACCAGCGCCAGGGCGGCGCTTCGCGCCTCACCCTAATACCGCCCCCCGTACCCGGCGGAACTCAGGTAGCCGAGTTGTTATCTGGAGGTGATCGACGTCTCAGCCGCGGGCGATGGCGCCGACGGCCGCCTCGGCCAGCACGCGCGCGCCGATCGGCACTGAACCCTCGTCGATGCGCAGGTTGCCCTGATGGAGGTCATAGGTCGGGCCGCCCGGGGATCGGGTGCCGAGGCGGCACATTGCACCGGGCACGTGCTCGACGAACCAGCCGAAGTCCTCACCACCGAGACTCTGCGATGTGGGGACGTGGCCGGCCTCCCCCACGACCCGCTCGATGGCCGCGCCCAGGATCTGGGTCGCGCCGTGCTCGTTGACCACGGGAGGTACACCGCGCTTGTAGTCGACGACCGCCGTGACACCGTAGGGCGCCAGGATCTGGGCGACCAGCTCACGCACGAGGCTCTCGGAGTCTGCCCAGGCGACCGAGTCGAGCATGCGCACGGTGCCGACCACGCGACCGGCCGCCGGGATGACGTTGGGGGCGCCGCCCGCCTGGACGATCCCCCAGCTGACACTGACGCCGGCGCGCGGGTCCATGCGCCGCGACAGGACCGCGGGGAGCTCGGTGATGAGCTTGGCGAGAGCGAAGGTGAGGTCCTGGGTCAGGTGAGGCCGCGAGGTGTGGCCGCCCTTGCCGCTGAGGCGGACGTCGAGTGAGTCGGACGCGCCCGTGAGTGGCCCGTTGCGCAGACCCACCGTGCCGACGTCGAGGCTCGGGTCGCAGTGGAGCGCGAAGATCTGCTCGACCTCCCGCAACGCTCCCTGCTCGATCATCATCGTCGCGCCGCCCGGCATCGTCTCCTCCGCCGGCTGGAACAGCAGCCGCACCCGGCC
>JAGQUE010000534.1:0-167 GCA_020438665.1 Nocardioidaceae bacterium
TGCCCGGGGCCGTCAGTGGAGTCGTCACCGGGAGTCGAGTCGTCGCTCGGCGAGCTCGAGTCGTGGCTCGGTGAGCTGGCGCCGTCGCTCGGCGAGTCCGAGGGCGAGCCCGTGCGGTCGTCGCCCGGGCCGTCGTCCGACCCGTGACCGCCACGGTCACCGCCGTG
>JAGQUE010000534.1:256-3176 GCA_020438665.1 Nocardioidaceae bacterium
CCGGTCTCGGCGTAGCCGTAGCCGAACGTTGCCAGGGCGATGACGGTGGCGCTGGTGGCACCGAGGATGGCGATGCGGTTCATGGAAGGCTCCTGAGGTTGTGATCGAACAACCCAGTTGTCTCCCGAAACCAGGGCAGCGCGGTATCAGACCATGGCACTAGTACCCCGGCACGACCCGCGGATCCGTCAGCGGGAGGGAGCGCCGCAGGCGCGGGCGCCGCGCAGCCGCTGGAGCAACGCGAAGCTCACCGCCATCAGTGCGAAGACGGCGTTGAGGGGGTCGGGTGGCGCATTGAGCGCCATCCCCGCGAAGACCACCCACACGCCGGCGATGGCACCACAGGGAGAGCCCCCGGCGGTGGCATCGCGCTGGGGCACATAGGTGGCGATCGCCAGCGACCCGACGGCCGCCACGACCAGCAGGATGGCGGTCCACCCGAACGAGGTGGGAGCCGGCCCGTCGATGGCATCTCGATAGGCGAGGAAGAGCAGCGGCGTCAGCGCGACAGCGATGAGGCGACGACCGGGGGTGAGGGTGTCGCGCCAGGCGGCCAGCCCCTCGGTGCGCGGCAGCCGGACCGCGAGGTCGGCCGACGGACGCTCGAAGAGCCTCACCAGGGAGTCGGACGCGGGGGCCGCTCCGGTCCCCGGTTCCGGAGCGGCCTGGTCCCGCTCGGGGGTATCGGGAGTGCGCGCCACGGCACCAGGATAGCCGATACCCCCGAGGGTATGAGAGGGATCAACCGCGACCGCGTCCGTGCCCGCCTCCGGCACCCTTGCCGCCACCCCGAGCGTGGCGGTGGCCGTGCCGGTTCTTCTGGCCCTGCCCGGCGCCGGCTGCGGGCTGGCCCGAGGCTGCCTTCTCGAAGGCCGCCAGGTGGTTCTCCGAGGCGTTCCTCAACCGGGTGAGCACCAGCTGGACATCGGCCTGGTCGACCGAACCGATGGTCTCCTCCAGGTCGGCGATATCGCGCTCCTCCACGGCGATGCCCACCTGGTAGGCATCGGCGACCGAGGTCAGCCCCTGGTCGCTCAGCTCGTCATAGAGGGCCTGGATCGTCGGGTCGGCATAGGTCCCGGGCGCCAGCCCCGCCGACGGGTCGGGGACGCCGTACGTCGTCAGCAGGACACCCACGGCGTCGAAGTGCTGCTGCTCGCTCCGCGTGATGTTGGCGAACACCCGGACGTCGTAGGTGTCGGAGAACAGCTGGTAGAGGTCGCGAGCCATCCGCTCCTCCTCACGGTTGAACACGAGGTGGGAGGCCACGATGTCGTCGGGCGTCGCTGTCACGACGGCCGCGCCGGTCATGGTGCCGGCCAGCGACGGGAATGCGGACCCGAGGGCCGCGCCCCCGGCGATGAGGGTCGCCGCGACACCGCGGGCGATCCAGGTCGTGGTGGTGCTGTGGGGCATGACGCCCTCCTTCTGTTGGGATGTCTCCAGTCCAGAGCACTCCCGTGAAGCATCGACGCGGGCGAGCGTGAAGATTCCATGAAGCCCCGATCCGAGAGGTCCTCGGCACCTCGCGGGGTGTCTCGGCGGCCCTATCGTGGAGGCGACCACCCCATCGGAGAACCCACATGTCCCCCCACGTGCTCGTCGTCGACGACGAGGATCAGATCCGCTCGATCCTCGCGACCTATCTCAGCGCCGACGGCTATGACGTCCTCGAGGCCGCGACCGGCGCCGAGGGGCTCGCGCTGGCCACGCGCCAGGACGTCGCGCTCGTGCTGTTGGACATCGGGCTGCCCGACATCGATGGCCTGGAGGTGCTGCGCCAGCTCCGACAGACCTCGGATGTCTATGTCGTCCTGGTCACCGCCAGGGCCGAGGAGATCGACCGGATCGTCGGCCTCGAGGTCGGGGCCGACGACTATGTCACCAAGCCGTTCAGCCCCCGCGAGGTCGTCGCCCGCGTGCGGGCGGTGCTTCGCCGTCAGCGTCCGACCGCCCTCGGGTCCGCCGCGCCTGCCGCCGTGCTTCGGTTCCCCGGACTCCGCATCGACCTCGACCGCCGCGAGGTCCACGTCGACGAGCGTCCCGTCACCCTGACGGCGCTCGACTTCGACCTGCTCGTGGCGCTCGCGTCGTCGCCCGGTCGGGTCTTCTCCCGGTCCCAGCTGCTCGAGCAGGTGTGGGGCTATGACTTCTTCGGCGACGAGCGCGTCGTCGATGTCCATGTCCGCGGCATGCGCAAGTCGCTGGGCGACGACGCGAACGACCCGAGCATGATCGGGACGGTGCGCGGTGTCGGCTACAAGTTCCTGCTCGACCCGACCCCCGGAGGCACTCCGTGAACCGGCTCGTCGTCCGTCTGGTCATCTCCCACGTCCTGGTGGCACTGCTCGGGGCGGTGGCCACGTTCCTGGTCGTACGCCAGCTCGCCCCGACCCTGTTCGACCGCTCGATGATGGGGCAGCAGGCGGGGATGGGGCAGGGCATGGGCCAGGCGGGGGTGGGACAGCAGCTGGGCCCCGGCCAGGGCGCGAGCCTGCGCGAGCAGTTCGCGCAGGCCGTCAACCAGGCGCTCCTCGTCGGAGCGGTCGTGGGTGCCCTCGCCGCGGCCGCGTTCGGCGTCGCCGCCACCTGGCGGCTGACCCGGCCGTTGGAGACGATCCGGGCAGCGACCCGCGCACTGGCCGCCGGGCGCTACGAGGCCGCCGTACCGCTGCCTCATGAGCAGGAGCTGGCGGCCCTGGCCGAGGACATCAACCTGCTGGGCCACTCCCTCCAGCAGACCGAGACGCGGCGCGTGCGGCTGTTGGGCGAGGTGGCCCACGAGATGCGGACGCCGCTGACCGTGATCGACGCGACCGTCGAGGGCATGATCGACGGGCTCGTCGCGCCGACCCCCGAGCACCTCGGCCGCGTCAGCGACGAGCTGCGCCGCCTGCGCCGGCTGTCCGACGACCTGTCG
>JAGQUE010000535.1 GCA_020438665.1 Nocardioidaceae bacterium
GCTGGGGAGGCAGACCCGCCTCCTCCAGGGAGTCGATGATCGCGCCCGCCGCCGCGGCCTTGCGGTCGCGCAGCTCGCCCTCGGTGTAGCGCCGGAAGTCGGCGGCCGCCTCCTCGTCCTGGGGATAGGCGGTGGGGAACAGCCGTAGCAGCACCGGGTCGTCGGGTTCGGTGACCGGGCCTGCGAAGTCCACGCCCGAGAAGTCGAGCATCGCCTCGAGGGGGTCGCTGCTCTCCACCGGGGCGGCCCGCTCGTTGCGCAGCAGCTCGATCAGCTGGGAAGCCAGCGACCGCAGCAGCTCGGCCTCGAACCCGGTGAAGTTCGCGATGATCCGGCGGCCGGTGCGGTGCCGGGCGAAGCCGGTCAACGGCTCACCGGTCCTTCTGCATCGTGGCCCACAGGCCGTACTCGTGCATCGCCTGGACGTCGCGCTCCATCTCCTCGCGACTGCCCGCGCTGACGACCGACTTTCCGTCCTGGTGGACCTCGAGCATCAGCTTCTCGGCCTTCTTGCGGTCATAGCCGAAGTACTTCTGGAAGACATAGACGACATAGGACATCAGGTTGACCGGGTCGTTCCAGACGATCGTCACCCAGGGGGAGGACAAGATGGTGACCTCGTCAGGGCTGAGGGTCGGGTCGACCTCGACAGGGCTGGCGGCGGACACCATTTCATGGTGGCACATCACCCGAGCCCAGCCGAGCAGCCGAGCCGACGGCCGCCCACGGCGACCCGAGCGCCGCCCACGGCGACCCGAGCGACCGTGACGCGTCCTACGCTGACCCCGTGACCTCGACCGCGTTGCTCACCGACCACTACGAGCTGACCATGCTGCAAGCGGCGCTCGCCGCCGGCACCGCCCACCGCCGGTCGGTCTTCGAGCTGTTCCCCCGCCGTCTCCCCGAGGGCCGCCGCTACGGGGTCGTGGCCGGCGTCGGCCGGGCGCTCGACGCGATCGAGAGGTTCCGCTTCGACGACGAGGTCCTCACGACGCTGCGCGAGGGGGCCGTCGTCAACGACGAGACCCTCGCCTGGCTCGCCGACTACCGGTTCTCCGGGGACATCTGGGGCTATGCCGAGGGCGAGGCCTACTTCCCCTACTCCCCGCTCGTCATCGTCGAGGGCAGTTTCGCCGAGGCGGTGCTGCTCGAGACCCTGCTGCTGTCGGTCTACAACCACGACTCGGCGATCGCCTCGGCGGCGTCCCGGATGACGACCGCGGCCGCCGGCCGCCCCTGCATCGAGATGGGCTCGCGCCGTACGCACGAGGAGGCCGCGGTGGCCGCGGCGCGAGCGGCGTACGTCGCCGGCTTCGCGACGACCTCCAACCTCGCGGCCAGGCAGCGCTACGGCGTGCCGACGGCCGGCACCAGCGCCCACAGCTTCACCCTGCTCCACGACAGCGAGGCCGACGCGTTCCGGGCCCAGGTGACCTCGCTCGGCGTCGGGACGACCCTGCTCGTCGACACCTATGACATCGCCGAGGCGGTGCGCCTCGGCGTCGAGATCGCCGGGCCCGACCTGGGAGCCGTCCGGATCGACTCCGGCGACCTCGGTGTGCTCGCCGTACGCGTGCGCGAGCAGCTGGACTCCCTCGGCGCGTTCCAGACCCGCATCATCGTCACCAGTGATCTCGACGAGTTCGCGATCGCGTCGCTGCGTGCCGCCCCCGTCGACGGCTATGGCGTCGGCACCGAGCTCGTCACCGGCTCCGGCCACCCGACCTGCGGGTTCGTCTACAAGCTGGTCGCGCGCGCGGACGACGACGGCGTGCTGGTGCCGGTGGCCAAGAGGTCCCACGACAAGATCAGCATCGGCGGC
>JAGQUE010000046.1:0-3618 GCA_020438665.1 Nocardioidaceae bacterium
TCGTGAAGGGGGCCTCATCGACATGGGCGTCGAGCACGGACTCGTGCGCAAGGCAGGTGCCTGGTATACCTACGAAGGTGATCAGCTCGGCCAGGGCAAGGAGAACGCGCGGTCCTTCCTGCGCGACAACCCCGACCTGGCCAACGAGCTGGAGAAGAAGATCCTCGAGAAGCTCGGTGTCGGCCCGCAGGTCGACCAGGAGGCCGAGGTGCTGTCGGACAAGCCGATCGGCATCGATGACTTCTGACCGGGAGGCCCGTCGGGCCGAGGCCCCCGACTCGTGGCGCGGTGACGTCACGGCCGGGGTGGCGGCCTGGGTGGGGCGCGCGCCGGCGCCCCCACCACCGGACCCGGTGGCCGAGGGACCCGCCGAGGACCCCGAGGAGGTCGCCCGCAAGATCCTCCTCGACCAGCTGACCGGACGCGCCCGGAGCCGCTCGGAGCTCCGGGCCAAGCTGGCCGCGCGCAACGTGCCCGCCGACGTGGCCGAGCGGCTGCTCGACCGCTTCACCGAGGTCGGTCTCGTCGACGACGCGGCGTTCGCCCGGTCCTGGGTCGAGAGCCGCCAGTCCAGCCGTGGCCTGGCGCCGCGCGCGCTCGCCCAGGAGCTGCGTCGCAAGGGGATCAGCGACGAGGACGCCCAGGCGGCGCTCGACGAGCTCGATCAGGACTCCCAGGAGGAGGCGGCGCGCATCCTCGTGCGCCGCAAGCTGCGCACCATGCGGTCCCTCGACACCACGACCGCCACCCGCCGGCTCGTCGCGATGCTCGCGCGCAAGGGCTATGGCTCGGGGCTGGCCTTCGCCATCGTCCGTGACGAGCTTCGCGGAGCCGACGACGACGCGGCCACCACCCTCGAAGAGGCGGGGTTCGACCCCTCCGACTGACCGACGGGACTACGCTGCCGAGCGTGAGTCTCCGCGTCGTCGTACGCCATCGTGGTCGCGAGCTCGACGGCGTCGTGCACGACGGCGAGTCGTGGGCACGGGCGGCACGTCGTGTCTCGGCCAGCGCCATCGGCGACCCGATGCCGGTGGATCTCTCGGGCGAGACCAAGATCTTCGTCATCGACCACGACCTCCTCGTCACCCTGCGCGCGATGACGCGGGAGGACCTCCCCGACATGCTGCGGTGGCGGCAGACCGACCACGTCCGGGCCTGGTGGCAGCCCGACGGCGAGCCGACGCTCGCGTCGGTGACCGAGCGCTACGGCCCCCGCATCGACGGCACGACCCCCACGCGGATGTGGGTCGCCCTTGTCAACGGGCGGGCGGTCGGCTTCGTGCAGGACTACCGCATCGCCGACTACCCCGACGAGGCGCGCCGGTGCGGCCACCCCGACGCGATCGGCGTCGACTACGCGATCGGGGAGCAGGCCTGGCTCGGCAAGGGGCTCGGGCCCCGGCTGCTGTGGGCCTGGATGGCCAGGGCTCGACGGCGGTTCCCGGCGGCGACGACTTATTTCGCCGGCCCCGACCAGGCCAACGAGGCCTCGCTGCGCACCCTCGACAAGAGCGGCTTCGTGCGGGGGGCAACCTTCGAGGAGACCGCGCCCGACGGCTCGGTGACCACCGTCGTGGGTTGCACCCTCGACGTCGAGCGCGTGATCGGCTGACCGGGCCTCGACACTAGGGTGTGGCCATGAGTTTCGATGATCTGCGCCTGCCCAGCGGCACCGTCGACCTGATGGCGATCCCCACCAACGCGACGCCCGGCTTTGAGGCCGGCAAGCGTGCCGGCAAGAAGGCGTTGGCTGCCATGGGGCCAGAGCTCGCGGATCTCCAGGAGCGGCTGTTCGCCGCGAGGTCGGCCGGCTCGACCCGCAACGTGCTGCTGGTGCTCCAGGGGATGGACACGTCGGGCAAGGGCGGGGTGCTGCGTCACACCGTCGGTCTCGTCGACCCCCAGGGCGTCCGGATCACCTCCTTCAAGGCGCCGACCGACGAGGAGAAGAAGCACGACTTCCTGTGGCGCATCCGCAACGCCCTGCCGGCCCCGGGCTATGTCGGGGTCTTCGACCGCTCGCACTATGAGGACGTCCTCATCGTCAAGGTGCACGGCTGGGCGCCGGCCGAGGAGATCGAGCGCCGCTATGGCGCCATCAACGACTTCGAGGCCGAGCTGGTCGCGAGCGGGACGGTCGTCGTGAAGTGCATGCTCCACGTCTCCGCCGACGAGCAGAAGGAGCGGCTGCTCGCCCGCCTCGACGAGCCGAGCAAGCACTGGAAGTACAACCCCGGCGACCTCGACGAGCGGGCGCTGTGGCCGCGCTATCGCGACGCCTATGAGGTGGCGCTGGAGCGCACCAACACCGACGTCGTGCCGTGGCACGTGATCCCGAGCGACCGCAAGTGGTATCGCAACCTGGCGATCGGCCACCTGCTGCTCGAGGCGCTCCGCTCGCTCGAGCTCGGCTGGCCGGCGGCCGACTTCGACGTCGAGACCGAGCGGCGCCGGCTGGCCGACGAGGCCCCGATCGCGTGATCCCGACCGTCACCGTCACCCGCTATGTCACGCCGCTGCGCGAGGGCGGGTCGCTGCCGGGCGTCGTCGAGGCCGACGACCTCGGCACCTATGTGTGCAAGTTCCGGGGCGCCGGCCAAGGCCTGCGGGTGCTCGTCGCCGAGGTGATCGTCGCCGAGGTGGCGCGCCGGCTCGACCTGCGCACGCCGGTCCTCGTGGGGCTCGAGCTCGATGCCGCGATCGCGCGCTATGAGGCCGACGAGGAGGTCCAGTACCTGCTCAACACCAGCCTCGGGCTCAACCTCGGCATCGACTTCCTGCCCGGCGCGTTCGGCTATGACGGGGCCGCCCACACCGATCCCGATGAGGCGGCCCGCGTGCTGTGGCTCGACGCGTTCGTGGCGAACGTCGACCGGTCCTGGCGCAACCCCAACCTGTTGGTGTGGCACGGCGACCTGTGGGTGATCGACCACGGCGCCTCCCTCTATTTCCACCACGGCTGGGCAGGCGGCATCGGTGACCCGGCGAGGTTCGCCTCGCAGCCGTGGCGCGCCGACGACCACGTCCTGCGGGCGGCGGCGCGCTCGCTCCCGGCGGCCGATGCGCTGGCGCGTGACCGGCTGGACCGGCAGACGTTCACCGAGGCGCTGGATGCCGTTCCCGACGAGTGGTTCGAGGCCGTTCCCGGGGCGGAGTCGGCCAGCGCCCAGCGGGCGGCATACGTCGACTTCCTGTCAGCCCGGCTCGCCAGCCGGCAGTGGCTCGAGGGGCTGGCGCGATGACCGGCGCAGCCGCGGCGCATCCCTATCAGTACGTCGTCCTGCGCTGCGTGCCGCGGGCGGACCGTGAAGAGTTCGTCAACGTCGGTGTGGTGCTCTATTGCGAGGCGACCGGGCTGCTCCGGCTCGCCCACCACGTCGACGAGGCCCGGCTGCGGGCGCTCGACCCGGGCATCGACCTCGACCAGGTCGCCTCGGCGCTCGCGTTCGTCGATGCGGTGTGCCGCGGCGACGCGACGGCCGGCGCGGCCGCCGGGCAGGCCACGGGCACGCGGTTCGGGTTCCTCAAGGCGCCGCGCAGCACCGTGATCCGACCGGGGCCGGTCCATGGCGGCGTCACCGGGGACCCCGAGCGGGAGCTGGAGCGGCTGCTCGC
>JAGQUE010000046.1:3723-7257 GCA_020438665.1 Nocardioidaceae bacterium
AGGATCGTCCGGGCCACCTCGGGGTGGGCGCCGAGCGGGTCGGACACCGCGACGGCGCCGGCCTCGAGCGCGAGCTCGCCGGCCCGGTCGACCATGGGGCCGGGGGCCAGGAACAGCGACGCGACGGCGATGTGGCGGCGGCCCTCGGCACGGAAGGCACGCACGGCCTCGCCGGTGGCCGGGGGAGCGGTGCGCGCGAACGCCGCGGTGACGGGCAGCTTGTGGTGGGAGCCCCAGACCCGGGCCAGCCGGGCGACCGCCTGGTTGGCCAGCGGGTCGCTGGAGCCGTCGGCGGCGAGCACGAGGGCGTCGAGCTCGCGAACCCGGGCGTCACGCAGCGCTGCCCGGAGCCTCACGTCGAGCACCTCGAGGAAGCAGGCCTCGAGGCCGAGGCTGCGGGTCACCCGGATGCGCAGGTGGTCGTGGCGGTCCTCGGCGGCGGCGACGGCCTCGGTGACCTGCAGCCCCGTCGGCTCGACGTCGACGAGCTGGAGCGGCACCACCACGATCTCCTCGTGGTGGGCACGGACGAGCTTGTCGACCACCGTGCCGAGCGTGGGCTTGGCGCCCTCGAGGAACGCCTTCTCGATGCGCAGGTCCGGCCGGGCGGCACGCACCTCGTCGACGAGCGCGCTGATGGTCTCGGTCGCGCGGCGGTCGGTGCGTCCCGGCGCCAGTGCGACCAGGGCGGGTGCAGCCATCGAAGGCCTCCCTACAAAGCAAGCCGGAGTGGGCTTCGACGACGCTGTCGAGGTGACCAGGTCGCCCGGACAGCGACCCGGGGATAAGTCTCACCTGTCGGACAGCCCGTCCACAACTCGAAATCTCATGATGTGAACGATCCAATTGAGGTCTGGGTCACGTCTCCGGAGGCGCCGAGGCCGTCCGCATCGCGCCCCACGGCCGGGCACCGTCCACGACGCGAGGCAGGAGAGGGCAACCTGACCCGCCGGTCACTAGGGTGTGCGCATGACCGACGCTCGTATCAGCAGCACGTACACCCAGGCCCTCGAGGTGATCGCCTCGGTCGAGCCGCGCGTCGCCGAGGCGACCCGCAAGGAGCTGGCCGACCAGCGCGGCTCCCTCAAGCTCATCGCCTCGGAGAACTACGCCTCGCCCGCCGTGCTGCTGACCATGGGCACCTGGTTCAGCGACAAGTACGCCGAAGGCACCGTCGGTCACCGGTTCTATGCCGGCTGCCAGAACGTCGACACCGTCGAGGCGCTCGCCGCCGAGCACGCGCGTGAGCTCTTCGGCGCGCCCTATGCCTATGCCCAGCCCCACTCCGGCATCGACGCCAACCTGGTGGCCTATTGGGCGATCCTCGCCCACCGGGTCGAGACCCCTGGCCTGGCCAAGCTGGGCGCCAAGAGCGTCAACGACCTGACCGAGGCCGACTGGGAGTCGCTGCGCCACGAGCTGGGCAACCAGCGGCTGCTGGGGATGTCGCTGGACGCCGGGGGTCACCTGACCCACGGTTTCCGCCCCAACATCAGCGGCAAGATGTTCCACCAGCAGCAGTACGGCACCGACCCCGAGACCGGCCTGCTCGACTATGACGCCGTGCGCGCCAAGGTCCACGAGTTCCGCCCGCTCGTCCTGGTCGCGGGCTACTCCGCCTATCCGCGTCGGGTCGACTTCGCCACGATGCGCGAGATCGCCGACGAGGTCGGCGCGACGCTGATGGTCGACATGGCCCACTTCGCCGGCCTGGTCGCCGGCAAGGTCTTCACCGGCAACGAGGACCCGGTCCCGCACGCCCACCTCGTCACCACCACCACCCACAAGTCGCTGCGCGGTCCGCGCGGAGGGCTGGTGCTGGCCCAGGAGGAGTTCGCGGGCGACGTCGATCGCGGCTGCCCGATGGTGCTCGGCGGCCCGCTCAGCCACGTGATGGCGGCCAAGGCGGTGGCGCTCGCGGAGGCCCGCCAGCCGGGGTTCCGCGACTATGCCCAACGCATCGCCGACAACGCCCAGTCCCTGGCCGAGGGCTTCCTCAAGCGCGGTGGCAAGCTCGTCACCGGCGGCACCGACAACCACCTCGTGCTGCTCGACGTGACGTCGTTCGGGCTCACCGGTCGGCAGGCGGAGTCCGCGCTGCTCGACGCCGGCGTGGTGACCAACCGCAACTCCGTCCCGGCCGATCCCAACGGCGCCTGGTACACCTCCGGCGTACGCCTCGGCACGCCGGCGCTGACCACGCGCGGCTTCGGGCACGACGAGTTCGACAAGGTTGCCGAGCTCATCGTCGAGGTGCTCTCGCAGACCCAGCCCGGGACCACCTCGGCCGGCGCCGCCTCCAAGGCCAGCTATGTGCTCGCCGACGGCGTGGCCGACCGGGTCCGCTCGGCTTCGGCCGAGATGCTCGACAAGCACCCGCTCTATCCCGAGATCGACCTCGGCTGACTGGGCCTGGACCCACGATCTCAGTCGGCGTGCGGCGTGGCGCGGTCGACGATGGTGCGCATCGTGGCGGCGCCGAGCGTGGCGGGCAGGGTGCCGAAGGTGCCGTGGAAGCTGGTGTCGAAGCGGGTGGCGCAGAACGCGTCGGCGACCTCGGCAGGGGCGAACCGCACCAGCAGTGAGCCCTGCAGGCACGCCGCCATGGTGCCGGCGAGTCGCCGGGCCGACAGCTCCAGCGACCCGGGGTCACCGAGCAGCGCGAGGACCCCGTCCAGCGCGCGGTCCAGCCGCGGGTCGGCCCCCCGAGCGATGCCCACCTCGGTGATCCAGGCGTCGAGCACCTCGGGCTCGCGGGTGAGCGCGCGCAGCACGTCGAGCGCGTTGACGTTGCCGGAGCCCTCCCAGATCGAGTTCAGCGGCGACTCGCGGAACAGCAGCGGCATGCCCGACTCCTCGGCATAGCCGTTGCCGCCGAGGCACTCGAGCGCCTCGGCCACATGGGCCGGCGTCCGCTTGCACACCCAGAACTTCGACAGGGGCAGTGCGATCCGGCGCAGCGCAGCCTCGTGAGGGTCGTCGATCGCGTCGACGGCGGCGGCCAGTCGCAGCCCCAGCATCGTGGCCGCCTCGGACTCGACCGCGAGATCGGCGAGGACGTTGGTCATCACGGGCTGGTCGACGAGCAGCCGGCCGAACGCCGTCCGGTGGGCCGCGTGCCAGGTGGCCTCGGCGACGCTGCGGCGCATCAGGGCCGCGGACCCGAGCACGGTGTCCAGGCGGGTGGCGGCGACCATCTCGATGATGGTCCGGACGCCGCGGCCCTCGTCGCCGAGCCGGTGGGCCAGCGTGCCGTCGAACTCGAGCTCGCTGGAGGCGTTGGACCGGTTGCCGAGCTTGTCCTTGAGGCGGGCGATGTCATAGACGTTGCGGGTCCCGTCGGGAAGCGAGCGCGGTACGACGAAGCAGGTGAGCCCGCCGGGCGCCTGGGCGAGCACCAGGAAGACATCGTTCTGCGGGGCCGACGTGAACCACTTGTGCCCGCGCAGCGCATAGAGCCCCTCCTCGCCCGTCGGGGTCGCGGTGGTGACATTGGTGCGGACGTCGGAGCCGCCCTGCTTCTCGGTCATCCCC